>JBAVUZ010000969.1:0-6267 GCA_049697035.1 Candidatus Angelobacter sp.
GGTCTCGGTTATGCCATACATATTCACGACACGCGGACGCGTCTCTCCATGGCGCGCAAACCAGGAACGCAGACTGCTCATTTCCAGAGCCTCACCGCCGAAAATCACAAACCTCAGACTTAGATCATTTCCACTCAGGCTGGCTGATTGCTCCAGATCACTCAGTTCCCGAAACGCCGACGGCGTCTGGTTGAGCACGGTCACTCTTTCGGCCTTGAGCAAATCGTAAAAAGATTCAGGAGAACGGGTAACCCAGTACGGCACAATGACGAGCCGGCCGCCATGGAGCAAAGCTCCCCATATTTCCCAGACGGAAAAATCAAAAGCATAGGAATGGAAGAGCGTCCAGACATCTGAAATAGAAAAATCAAACCAATGCTGGGTGGCTGCAAACAGGCGCACCACATTCTCATGCGTTATCACAACACCCTTGGGTTTTCCTGTTGAGCCGGAAGTATAGATCACATACGCGGCGTTGCTAGATGTTGCCGATGACACGGGATTGGTTTCACATTCCTCCTCAATCTGAGGCCAATCGCGATCCAAAAATACCAGGCTCGCACTGTCGCGTGGCAACCTGGATTCCATATCCGACGATGTGAGGATGACCGCAGCCTGAGAATCCTCAACAATGTAACTCAGTCTTTCAGCTGGCAAGTGAGGATCAAGCGGCAGGTAAACACCACCCGCTTTAAGCACACCCAGTATCGCTACGACCATCTCTAAGGAACGCTCCAGGCAAATGCCGACTCGCACCTCCGGTCCTATCTGCTGCTTGAGTAGATAGTGTGCCAATAGATTGGCTCGATGATTCAATTTCGCATAAGTCCATGACCGTTGCTCATACGTCACTGCCGGAGCCTGCGGCCTACGCTCCGCCTGTTGCGTGAACAAGCGATGCAACAGATCATCCCCGGCAGATTCCTCGCGCTCGTTCCACTCAGTTAAAACCTGCTGCCGTTCACCGGAATCTAAAAGCTCAAGGAAGCCAACTGCCTCATCTGGCGCCGTCGTCACCTGCTCCAGTAAATGGCAGAATTGTCTCGCCAGGCGCTCGATGCGCCAGCGATCAAACAGGTCACGGTTATACATCCAATACAATTCCGTCTTCTGTTCACTTTCGAAGACGTGCAATTCCAAATCAAAGCGCACCCAGTGGTCCGCAATCACCACCGGCTCAACCTCAATTCCCTTCAGCCGCTGCGCATGCAAGGGAGCATGATGCAAGCCAAACAATACCTGGAACACTGGGGTAGTACTCAGGCTGCGTTGCGCCCCAAGGTCTTCCACAAGCCGCTCGAACGGAAGATCTTGATGCTGGAAAGCTTCCAGAGCTGTGGCCCGTACCGAGCGGAGTAATTCATGAAACCCCTGGAGCGCATTCACGCGTATCCGCATGGCCAGCATATTCACCAGAAAACCCATCATCTGCTCCAGTTGAGATCCGGAGCGATTGGCTATGGGAGAGCCGATCACGATATCTGTCTCTCCGCTATGGCGTTGCAGCAAAAGCGCAAAAGCTGCAAGAAGCGTCATATATAGTGTAGCGTCATTGCTTTCGCTGATGCGTTTCAGGCGCTTCATGCTTTCGGCTGGCACAATAAAACTATGCACATCCGCTACAAAGGTCTGGGAGGCAGGCCGAGGACGATCACGCGGCAGTTCCAATTGTTCCGGTATACCTGCCAATTGTTTTCGCCAATAATCCAATTCTCTCTCGATGACGCCATCATCCAGCCATGCACGCTGCCATAGCGCAAAATCTGCGTACTGTAATTCGAGTGGCTTTAGAGGATTCTCTTTGCCTTCACGAAACGCATCATAAAGGACCACAAATTCCTGCCTGAATATATTTTGCGACCACGCATCAGCAATAATGTGGTGCAATGTGCGGACAAGAATATGGTCGTGTTGAGCAAGCCGTAGAACTTTCAGCCGCAATAATGGACCATGTGTTAAATCAAAAGGAACAGTCGTTTCCTCTCTCAATGCCGCGGCTACATGTTCCCATTTTTCAACTTCAGGACTTGCGCTGAAATCTTCGACGGGCAACTCGATATGAACATGAGAATCAATGATCTGCCCTGGCTCACCCCCAATTTCTACGAAGCGGGTTCGCAAAACTTCATGACGCTCAACAATGGCATGAATTGCCTGCTCCAGCGCCTGCCGGTGTAATTCTCCCTTCAGGCGCAACGCTTCGGTCAGATTGTATTCAACGGTTGTCTCCTGTAATTGCTGAATAAACCACAAGCGCCGTTGCGCGTAAGAGAGAGGCAGATGCCCTTGTCTTGGCTGGGGACCTAATAAAGGCCTGGCCATTCCTGTTGAAGTCTTGCTCAGAAATTGCGCCAGGCTTCCTACCGTGGAGTGCTCAAAAATGACAGCGACCGGTATTTCAACTTGCATCTTGTCTTGAATGCGGCTGACCAGCAGCATGGCCAGAAGGGAGTGTCCGCCAAGAACAAAAAAGTTATCGTCAACTCCTACATGCTCAAGTTCCAGCACCTCGGCAAAAAGTTCGCACAGGATTTTTTCTTGCGGAGTCTGGGCAAGCTTCCGGCTTTCATTTTGAATTTCTGGTTTGGGCAATGCATTGCGATTCAGCTTGCCGCTGGCGGTCAAAGGCAGCTTTTCAAGCATGATAAACAGAGACGGCAACATGTACTCAGGCAATGATTTCTGCAATTTGCGACGCAGTTCGGCGGGATCCAGGACGGATCCAGCAATGGGAGCAATATAGGCAACGATTTGGCGACCGCGTTCTCCCTCTTCACGAATTACCACTCCGCAATGCCGCACACCCTCAAGCCGCCCTAAAGCAGTTTCAACCTCACCCAGTTCAATGCGATGTCCGCGGACCTTTACCTGCTGATCGGAACGCCCCAGATATTCAAGATCGCCATTCGCGCGCCAACGCGCAAGATCGCCAGTCCGATACATGCGGCCACCGGGCTTCTGTGCGTATGGATCGGCAACGAAGCGCTCCGCTGTAAGACCAGGTTGATTCAGATAGCCGCGACCCAGTCCTGCCCCACTCACATAAAGTTCACCTGCAACACCGATGGGAACCGGCTGGAGCCGGCCATCCAATACATACGCCCACGTATTCCAGATTGGTCGCCCGATGGATGGCAAACCATCCGCATCGCCGTCAGAATGCCATGCGGTTACATAGACCGTGGTTTCTGTTGGTCCGTAAAAATCTGCGATGCGGCAATGCGGCAGAGCTGCGCGGGTCTGTTGTACCAACCTGGGAGGCAAAGCTTCACCCGCAAAAACAACAGTGCTTACATCGTCAACCATCAACCCTTGCTCCAGCAGGACGGAGAAGACTGAGGGCACGGCGCTGATCAAGCTGTTTTTCCAGATTCTGCGCGGAGGCTCTACCAAAGCCATGAGATCGCGAACAATTTCCACCGCGCCTCCTGCCAAGAGAGGAGCGAATATCTCAAAAACTGAAACGTCAAAATTGAGCGAGGTGGACGCCAAGACCCGCGAAAGACGTTGAGCACCCAAAGTTGAAATGGCCCAGGTCAGCAAAGCAGCCATATTTACATGGCAGATGGCCACTCCTTTCGGCACTCCGGTTGAACCTGAGGTATAGATGACATATGCGGCATTGGAAGGAAGCAGCGTGAGATTCCGATCGGCATTGGTTGGATTCCACGCGGGTTCACGGTTCAACGCAGACTGGAAATCCGGTGCATCAACTCTAAGCACATTTGTGCCGCGTGGAAGACGCGCAGATAACGCCTCTCCGCACAACACAACCACAGGCGCAGCATCGGCAAGCATTTGAGATAGTCTTGCTTCCGGATATTCGGGATCAAGTGGCACATAGCATCCACCAGCTTTGAGGATCCCTAATAAGACGATAGGAATATCTGACGAGCGCTTCAGGAATATGCCTACCTTGGCTTCCGGTCTAACATTTAAACTGATGAGATGATGGGCCAACTGATTGGCTCGCGCATTCAGTTCACCATAGGTCAGCGAATCCATTCCAAATATTACGGCTACCGCATTCGGCGTTCTTTGAGCCTGTTCTTCAAACAGTTCATAAACACATAAATGGTGAGGATATTCGCGGCTGGTTTGACTCCGTGCACTGAGTAACTGCGCACACTCCTGCCGGGAGAGAATCTCAAGACGCCATAGCGGGACATCTGGGTTTGATGCTGCCTGATCCAATAGCCGTCCATACTGAGCAGCCATCTCTTCAATGCGCCAACGGTCAAAAAGGTCGCGATTGTATATCCAGTAGAATGTGACTTCCCCTTCATGCTCCCAGGCATGAACTTCCAAATCACAACGGACCCGTAACTCTCCACCTGAAATTGATTCAACCCGCAATCCTTGCAGTTTTGGAGTTGCTGCAGGCGCGTTTTGCGAAGCGAACATTACCTGGTACACAGGCGTAGTATTAAGGATACGAGGTAGAGAAAGTTCTTCAACTAATCTTTCGAATGGAAGGTTCTGATGCTGGTAGGCCTCCAGCGCCACCACACGCACTGATTCCAGCAGATCGCTGAAACTTTCCTGTGGATTCAGGCGCAGTCGCATCACCAGGGTATTCACAAAAAAGCCAATAAGATTTTCCAGCTGCGCTTCCTGGCGATTGGCAATGGGAGAGCCCACAACAATATCCAGCTGTCCGCTATGGCGCTCCAGCAGAACCGCAAAAGCGGCCAGCAAGGTCATATACATAGTTGCATGATTGGCACGGCTTAATTTCTTGAGCAAATCGACTTGTGATTGCCGCAATTGGAAGGTGCACATCTCAGCATTAAACGTTTGCAGTGGTGGACGCGGACGATCCAGCGGCAACCTAAGTTGCATTGGAATGTCCGCCAGTTGCTTTTTCCAATAGTCAATCTCAAGCTGAAGCGCTTCTTCATTCAGCGAGTTGCGCTGCCACAATGCAAAATCCGCATACTGCATCGGAAGGGGCGGCAAAGGATCTTTATGGCCCTTGCAGAACGCCTCATACAACACCGCGAGTTCGCGATTAAAAACCCCGTTCGACCATCCATCAAACACAATGTGATGAAACGTGTAGAGGAGCACATAATCGTCGTTTCCAACCCGGAACAACGTGGTTCGGAGCAGTGAATCAGTTGCGAGATCGAAGTTTTGCTCCAGTTCCTTGCGCAATGCTGCCGCAATGTGCTGGCGCTTTGCATCGTCAGTGAATCCCTGCAGGTCTTCAAAAGGCAGAACCGTAGATACATTTGACAGGATAATTTGAACTGGTAGTCCGTTCTTCTTGATAAATCGAGTACGCAGGATTTCATGCCGTTCAACAATGGCGCCTATTGCGCGCTCAAGCGCTTTTAAATCGAGCGCGCCGCGAATACGCAGGGTCATCGGCAGGTTGTATTCCGTGCTGGTTTTCTGTAGCTGGTCAATAAACCACAATCTCTGCTGTGCAAATGAAAGAGGCAGTTCTTCAGGCCGTGATTGCCGCACCAAAGGTCGAAGCGTCTTTTCTGCCTTCCCCACATGCGGCGCCAGGCTTGCGACGGTGGAATTCTCAAAAAATGTCCGCAGAGGTATCTCCACACCTGTTAAGGCCCGAATGCGGCTGACGAGTCGAGTCGCGGTGAGCGAATGGCCGCCAAGCGCAAAAAAGTTATCGTCAATACCCACCCGGTCCAACGCCAGCACATCAGCAAAGATTCCGCAGAGCAACTCTTCAATAGGCGTACGGGGAAGATGGCTTTGCGCATCATCGCTGAAACGTGCAGGTCGAGGCAGAGCTGCGCGATCCAGCTTACCGTTTGCAGTGAGCGGCAATGCTTCAAGCATCACAAAGTCGGATGGCACCATGTAGCCGGGCAGACTCGCGCACGTAAGCTCACGCAACTCTGCTGCGTTCAACATCATTCCTTTTTCAGCCACCACATACGCTACAAGATGTTTTTCACTACGCTCGTCATGTGCGAGCACAGCGCACTGGCTCACTCCCTTAGCCTGACTCAACACAAATTCAATCTCACCCGGCTCAACGCGGAAGCCACGGATTTTCAGCTGTTGGTCAGTTCGCCCTTGAAACTCCAACGCACCCTGAGCATTGCGCCAAACCAAATCGCCGGTACGATACATGCGTGTGCCCGGAGAGCCATAAGGATCGGAAACAAAGCGCTCCGCGGTGAAAGCGGCGCGCTTGAGATATCCACGTGCCAGCCCTGATCCCGCAAGGTAAAGCTCACCGGTTACGCCTTGCGGAACAGGCTCCAGTTTTTCATCCAATACATACGCGCG
>JBAVUZ010000970.1:0-4877 GCA_049697035.1 Candidatus Angelobacter sp.
GAGGTCTTCGAGAAAATCCGCGCCCGCTGGCCGCAGATCGTGCTCAGTTGTGACGCCAATTCCGCTTATACGCTTGAGCAGGTCGAGCACTTGAAAAAATTCGACGCTTTCAACCTGCTCATGATCGAGCAGCCGCTCTGGCACGATGATTTTTATTTTCACGCGCGCCTGCAAAAACAACTCA
This sequence comes from Candidatus Angelobacter sp., assembly GCA_049697035.1. GTDB lineage: Bacteria > Acidobacteriota > Terriglobia > Terriglobales > Acidobacteriaceae > Angelobacter. The sequence continues at coordinate 185 of JBAVUZ010000970.1, forward strand.
AGTCCAGCATCTGCCTGGACGAAGCCATCCACGGCTGGCGCGATGCGCAAGCCGCACTGGAGCTGGGCGCATGCAAGATCATCAACATCAAAGTCGGGCGCGTGGGCGGATTCAGTGAAGCTGTCGCGGTGCACAATGTGGCCCATCGCGGAGGCATTCCAGTGTGGTGCGGCGGCATGCTAGAAACCGGTATCGGCCGCTCGCACAATATTGCCCTTTCAACGCTGCCAAATTTTACGCTGCCCGGCGACGTTTCAGCCTCAAAGCGCTACTGGAAAGAAGACATTATCGAGCCGGCAGTTGAAGTCTCGCCGCAAGGATTTATCAAGGTCCCGGAGACACCCGGGCGAGGATTCAAGATCAAGACTGACTTGATCGAAAAGTTAACAGTGCGCAAGCAAACTTTAAAAGCCTAGTTCGCCGCAGATTTTCGCAGATAAACGCAGATAAAAAGTTAATGCTGATCTCGACCACGCTGTAACCTTCACCACATACCACCTAAATCTGCGCTCATCAGCGTAAATCTGCGGCGAAAGAATTATCCATTCCGCAACGCCTCATTCGGATCTACTTCCGTCGCCCGTCGCGCAGGCAGGTAGCTGGCCAAGAGTGAAATTACCAGGAATACCAGCGGAGCCAGCACAAAAGTTGTCAGGTCGCGTGCGCTGATTTTATATAGCAAGCCTTCAAGCGTGCTGGCCATTACCCAGCTCAGGGCCAGAGACACGACCAGGCCAATAGCAATTCCGATGACGGCAAGTTTAAGGCCATAGCCGACGACCATGCGCAGAATGTGGGCTTTCTCCGCGCCTAGAGCAAGGCGGATTCCCAGTTCCTGGCGGCGCTGCGCCACTGAATACGCCAGCACGCCGTAAATGCCGATGATCGCCAGAACCAACGCCACGGCCGAAAGCACTCCCAGCAACGATAAGAACAACCGCGGGTCCGCGCGCGAGCTGTCCATCAGTTCGTTCACTGTCTGGATATTCGTGACCGGCTGGTCAGAATCAATAGCAGCCACTTGCGCCCGGATAGCGGACACCATGCCATGAGGCTCGCTGGCTGTTCGCACCAGCAGGTTCATGTCTCCCCATGGCAGTTGTGAGAACGGAAAATAGAGCTGGACCTGCGGATCAACAGCGAGGCCGCGATTATTCACATCGGCTGCCAGGCCAACAACTTCAGAAGCGGCCTGCCGTCCCATGACGATGTGCTTGCCAACAGGATTCTGGTTCGGCCAGTAGCGGCGCGCCAGAGTTTGATTCACAATCACCACGTTGGGAGAGCCGGCCTTGTCAGCCTCAGTAAACTCTCTTCCCGCAAGCAAGGGAACGTGCAATGTCTTGAACCATTCAGGACTGATTGCTTCAATGATGATAAAAGGACGTTCAGCGAGTGGGACTTCAGGCTGGCCTTCCGGCAGAACCGGCGTGATGCGCTTGGGAACCAGTGGAAGCGAGGCGGAAATAGCAGCAGAGCGCACTCCCGGCAGCGCAGAGACGCGGCGCAGCAGGTCGTCAAAAAACGCGACTTGTTTTTGCGCGTCGGCATATTTCACCGTCGGCAGGGAGATGTTCATCGTCAAAACGTTTTGCGGATCAAATCCCGGATCGACGTGCAGCAATCGCGTAAAGCTTCTTATCAGGAGTCCGGCCGCAATCAACAAAATCAGTGAAAGCGTAACTTGTCCCACGACGAGCAGACCGCGAAGCTGCATGCTGCTGTGGCCACCCGTGGAACCGCGGCCTTCATCGCGCAACGTCTGGTTTACGTTTGTTCTGGAGAGATGCACCGCGGGAAAGATGCCAAACAGAATGCCGGTAACCACTGAGATCGCGGCCATGAAGAGGAGCACACGCGCGTCAATGCCGATGGGAATTCCCTGCGGCAGGGCATTATCGGCCAGCGACGTAAAATATCTCGTTGCTGCCCAGCTCAGACCCAGTCCCAGCAAACCGCCCAGAAAAGCCAGCAGCACACTTTCAGTGAGCAGTTGAGCGATCAGGACGCTGCGTTGCGCGCCCAGAGCGGCGCGAACCGCAATCTCTTTTCTCCGCGACAATGCGCGCGAGAGCAGCAGGCTGGCAACATTCGCGCAGGCGATCAGCAACACCACGCCCACCGCGATTGACAATATCAACAGCTTTCCCCGAATGTTGGAAACCACGGAGTCCTGCAAATCAGTGACGACCATCGAAAGACCGGGCTTGGCATCAGGAGCGCCCGGATTGTCTTTCTGAAACTGCTGGTCCAGGACCGCCAACTCCGCCGCGGCGCGATCTCGCGAGACACCCGGACGCAGCCGCGCAATAATGCTGAGATAACCAACGCCCTGGCGCAGCCGTTGCGGAGTAAAAAGTGAATGCTCAAAATACCTCGGGCTCCAGATTTCAGCGGGCGCAAGGAAAGGGAACTGAACTTTCGCGGGCAATACTCCAATGATGTTGTATGGATTGCCATCCAGCGCCACAGTCTGGTTAACGATGTTCGGATCGCCGCCGAACCGTGTATGCCAGAGCGAGTCACTGATCACGATGACCGGTTTGCCCGCGGGCTCTCCTTCATCGGGCTGAAAGAAGCGGCCCAGCTGCGGCTTGACTCCCAGCACCTGAAAAAAATCCGCAGAGACCCGTGCCGAAGGCACTTGTAGTGGCTCGCCCCGCCCTGTGAGATTAAAGTTGTCATTGGTTGCCGCCACAACACCGGAAAAAGATTTGCCGGCATGCACACTGTCAAACCGGTTCAAGCTGCAACAGTGTGACTGGCCATCCTTGCTTTGGACGTCGATAGAGATCAGTTGTTGCGGGTCGGCGTAAGGCAGCGCTTTCAGCAGCACGGAACTGGTAATAGTGAAGATGGCAGTATTGCCGCCGATGCCGAGCGCCAGCGTGAAGATGGCGGCAATGGCAAAGCCGGGATTCTTGCGCAGCATACGCGCGCCAAAGCGTAGATTTTGAAGAAAAGTTTGCATGGCGGCTCCCATTATAGGACGTCGCTCTGCGATAAAAGTAACCGCGGAGCCAGCCTTTGTTTTTCTTAAAATCAACAGCATTATTCAGCCGCCGATCATAGTCAGTTGCTAGCTGCTGAATTCACGGATGGATATCTTTGCGGACAAACATCACCAGCGTGTTGCCGGGACGCAACTCATGTGTGCTGTATTCCCGGTATTGCTTGCCAAGCTGCCGCTCCACTTCAGGAACTTGCGGCTGTAAGGCAATCACAATGGGTTCTTGAGTGTCGACGATATGCCCCCAATAGCCCACGTGGGTGTATTCGCGCAAATACCACGGGAGCGGCCAATGCTCCGGCGACACCACGGTGATCCCAATGTCCTTCTTCGCTGGATTCGCATCTGCAATCGCATCGATATCCTTTACCAGCCCCAGAAAATCCCGTTTGGTATGCGCATAAATATAGGCATACGAGTCATTGTCATAGTTCACGAAACTGATGTCGATTGCCTGGTAGAGGGAAAACAAGATTGCCGCTCCGGCAATGACCGCCGTAAAGGCCCGAGTTCCCGGTTGATACGCCTGGCCGATCAGGTCTCCCGCCATGATGGTAAGCGGCAGGATAATGCTCAGCGCCAGCCACGGTGTTTTATAAGGCACAAGTGAGTACGCCGTGAAAATTCCTATCGACCAGAGGGCGCAAAAAACCGTGAGATAGCTGCGCGCACGGATCAGGGCAACAGCAGTTCCCATCAATCCCAGCACCAAAATCGGCGCTTCTTCCTGCCACATCCAGGAGAAATACGTTGACCATTCACGGTTGTAGATCCCGGTTCGCCCTGTTTTGGTCCAGTAGGTAAACGTCAGCACTGAATCCAGAATGCCTCTGGGATTGGTGAAGAAAGAGGAATAGAGCAGGATTGCGATGGCGGCAAAAAGCGCAACGGCTTCCAGATAGAGCTTTCTTGTATTGCGAGCATCCGCATGCGGGATAGGCTCCGGCAGCAATGGCGGTCTTGCATCGGCACGATTTCGCAATCGCAAAAAAATGGTCGTGCAGGGAATGGCAATGAGCCAGACTGCCGCGGTAATGATCCATGTTTCTTTCGTGGCGAACAGCATCGCGGCAGAGGCGGACGCCAGCATCAAGTAACGGGGTTTGGCCGTGTCTCGATACCAGAGCCAGGCGACGATCACGCCCAACGAGAAAAACACAAAGAGGATTTCATGGATGAAATAGCGCGAGAAGAAAACAAAACCGGGTGAGACGGTGGCGAGCGCCGCAGCCGCAATTGCCGCAGCAGAACCCAGATATCGGCGCAGGCAGAGCATGAGCCACACCACGCCCACGCCGAAGACGGCAGTCACTAGCCGGATGACAACTGTGCTGAGTCCATGACCCCAATGAAATACATTGTTGATGGCCGTGGGAATCACCGCCAGGTAATAAAGCGATGGGCCGTGATAATTGCTGGGATCGTAATGGTAATAACCGGTGCGGAACAGGTTGACCAGAAACAGCCCGTTGACGCCTTCATCATGATGCAGAGGTTTTTGCGTGAGGAAAATCAGCCGCAGCACAGCCGCTGCCAGAAGAATAACCATGCTGCCCCACCACCAGCCGTCGCGCGGAGGACCCGCCAATTCCTGCACGATAGCGGGAAAATTCGACTGCACGCGCGATCTGCGCTTGCGGGCCTTGGCGGAAAGCTGTGTCATCCGTGCGGTCATCCTAAGCA
>JBAVUZ010000971.1:0-2774 GCA_049697035.1 Candidatus Angelobacter sp.
GGCCGGTGGTGTGCCGCAGATTGGAGTCTTTAACTATATGTGCTCCGGACGGAGCAATGACCGTTATCGTGTAATTGCTCCCATTGCCCTGCCCGTCCGCAAGTCTCAGCACGACTGAAGCTGGTGATGATGGAGCCGTGTACTGCCCAGTACCGTCTGTTCCAGCGTTCGATAGAGTTCCTCCGCCACTAACGATAGTCCATTGCAAACCTCCGAGGGAAGCGGCTGTGGTTCCCGCCGGGTTTGTTGAAAATGATAAATTGATAACCTCTGCGATACCGAAGTTCGTTGTGCTCCTCCCAGAAAAGTTATCGTTAGCGGTCAACACACCTGTGAACGTCGCTGCTGTCATAGGCGCGCTGGCTGGAAAATTCGTCAGCGGGCACTCGCCGGGCAGCGGTTCTCCGCAATCCGAGCTTGCCGGCAGATTTTCCGTCAAGAAGAGTGTGGCGCTTCCCGGCCCTACAGCGGTCATCAAACCCGAGCTATTCACCGTTGCAACTGCTGTATTACTGCTGGTCCAGCCGCTCCCTTCCCCCTCCGAAGTACTCCCATCGCATTGTTCTTCAACGACCTGGAATTGTTGCGTATCGCCAACGCTGCATGCGTCGCTCGATGGATCAGTATATATGTCCGAGACGCCACAGCAAGGAACACAACAGCCAAAGCATGTGCCCGTGACCACATTAAATACGGCCCCGGAAATAATCAGATTCATCTGGCCAGTGGGTCCATCCGCGCTCTCAATTGTTGCACCGCCTTCCGACGTGTTGGACGGAAAAACATTGCCGTCCGCATCCGGAGCGTTTGATTCGATGATGTTTTTCAGGTCAAGCATGACCGAGCTTTGCGGCCCGACTCGCACCGGGATCTTGTACTTGCCGCTTCCATTATCATAATGAAGAGTAACCACTACATCCTGCGGCTTGTCTGTCGGGTTCCATAAGCTGTACATCGTGTTCGATCCCGCATCCAGGTCCCAATAGTTGCCAAGCTTTTTGTGGGTGCTGCTAAGCGCCTGCGGCTCAACCTCAAAAACGTAATTGCCGGTCTGGTCGACGCTGCCGCTTGCCATCACGAGATCACTTGGCAGGCCAGTATAGGATGCGCCGATATTGATTGAGCCGCTCAAGTCCTTCATGCCCAGCGTCCGCAGTAGGTCCGGCAGATTCACTCGCTTCGTCGTCTGCGGACCGAGGTTCTCTGTAACCTGTTTGGACACTGGCGCGCTTTGTGTCATGTAACCGATCTGCAAGGCGACTGGAAGAGATTTTGCCGTTGCATTCCGCAGCACAAGGTAAGGCGTAAACGTAGTTGCAGAGGGAAAGCGCATCATGGGATCCGGTTTCCCCACCATGATGCCGGCACTTCCCAGGGTAACAGGACCCGCCTGAGAGTCCACCAACTCCACAAAGGGGATGTTCGCGGAGTATCCCTCCTTGGCATTCAGTAAGCCTCCAGCGATCGCAATAGCTCCCGGCTCGCTGCTATGCTCCACCCGAATTCCACCCGCATCGCCATTAGCTCCCAGCCCACCCTGAACGTTCTCCAGAGAAAGCATTTGCGTTGAATGTGCTTTCAGGGCAATGATCCTGGGCTCCGCGAACATGCCGCTTGGGCTAATCAATCGAATCTTCGCCTGCGTCTCATGATCGGTCGCATTGCTCACTGCCAGAAAACCCTGGACATCTGCATCGTGCTTCCACCATATGCCTTCCCACACGGTGGGCGAGGAATGGGAACGTCTGCGAGATACAGGTGATTCAGTAAAGGGATAAGACAAAACAAGACTGCGAGAAGTATCTTGCATGGAGATGGAGGCTATGAGGTGTCCGCCTGAAGCGTGCCGGTATGTCAGGCCGGCGCTCCCAAAAGACGAGAGATGAGTTATTACCGAGGCGGGCGCCTGAGCTAGCGCTTGGTTGATATTGACAGAAACGACGCCAGAGGTTGGCACGGTGACAGCTGGTAACTGGTACTCAGTGCCGTCCGCCATATAGAGGACCGGTGCAACCTCAAGCGGACCCGTGACGAGTGCGTTCTTAATTCTCATCTTTGCCACAAAGCCGCCGTCCGTTCTCCAGAAGCCCGAAAAAGCAGTTTGTGCAACGACCGGGCGTTTCGCATGGCCCAGGACTTGGTGACTCAACTTATCGTGCAATACAAGACCCGGTGATTTTGCGGCTAAATTGCGTGGCATGAGGACAGCGGGCTGTTCCTGTCGCGAAGGAACTGTATTAGTAGGGGCCGTCGTCGGCGTCTGTTGCCCATTGGCAAGCAAACCAGCACTTTCAAGCAGGAATGCAAAAAGGAGAGGAAAAACGGAGGAGCTGACCTTGCAAATCACTTTCAACCTCGCTAGCAATTAAAAGTAGACTCTTGAGCGCGGTTAGCATGTTAGTAGGATACATATGCGGCCACAACTATTATTTTGTCAAAAGCCCATTGTGGTTTCCCAAATCGGGAATCGCTATACAACTAGCAGCCGAACTTAAGAAGGTATGAATCGAGAAGGTAAGTTTACTTCGCCGCCGCTACAGACGTTGAGTCGTCCACGCTAAAGCCGGAACCATTGTTCTTGGACGCCACTTTGACTCCGCTTAAGCTGTTTACGTATTTGAAGACGCCTTTATAGAGCGAGTCGGCGATGCGCTGGCGATACTCATTGGTCTTCAGCTTTTTAGCATCGTCAGGATTGCTGACAAAAGAAATTTCCGCCAGGATGGACGGCATGTTCGCGCCGATCAGCACCACGAACGGCGCTTTCTTTACCC
>JBAVUZ010000972.1:0-1688 GCA_049697035.1 Candidatus Angelobacter sp.
CACCAGGACTGCGGCGGCGTCTTCGCCGCCGCGTCGGCCAGGAGCCCCGCGCTCACCGGCGTTTCCGCATCATCGCGCTGTAACCGCCGTTTGACCATTCCGGGCGTATCGAGGAATCAAATTCATCTTCCTGTCCGAGGCGTACATATCTGGCAGTCTTATCCGGCTTAATAGGAATTGAAAACCGCTCTTTACTTTGCTCGATTTCAGCAATCGTTCCGAAATATGCGTTGAAGGTTTGCCGTTCGGGAATGACCTGTATGGCGACCCAACCAAGGTCGGCGTTGTAGCGCCTTGCAATCGATAGAACGTCCGCACCTTTCTTTCGTATGTTGTACTCGCCATTCAATTTGCCGCTTACTTGGTACATGTTCCGTGTCTTGACACCGAGTAAAAGGCGCCTACGGTCGCGCTCGGCGTAGATGTCGCCAAACGGATGATTATGTGTTTCCTGGTTAACGTCCCGTGCGTTTTTGAAGCTTGAACCCGGTCTTCTCAACAGTTCAAGGGCTTTTACCTCACCCCAGTCGCCCAACTCCTTTCTTCTTTCAGTTTCTGTGAGCACACGTCTGTTACTCATGCTTTGAGTCGTAAGTGAGGGTAGAATCGCCATCAACGGACTCCCTTTAATGCCAAGGAATGTGAGAAAGGCCGGCTCATTCTGCCTCTGCGCCATTCGTTCCCCCGTTCGCCTTCGATTGAGGTCTGGGAGCCTGAAAGTGGCTAGTCGCTTCGAGCAATGTCTGTATTTCCGCCCGTGACTTTCTCAACCACTCATCGCCACGTCCAGCTTTGACACGCCAACGGCCTGCAGCATCGCAGTAGCGCCATCGCGGAAATCTTGAGCGTCCAAGGAAATCAAGAGCCGCCCAATAGTCCTCAAACTTTTCCTCATTATCTCCGCTCGCCACATAAAAGCAGCCATCCCGCGTATGGCGATCATTCGGCGAGAACCATGCTCCGTCGCTAGCAACTGGTACAAAGATCGGGTCACCGCCCAACAAGGACTCATAACGCGGTGCCGGATTAGGGAAATTGCTTTGTTGTTGCCAGACAGAGGGACGGAAATCGTGCCGCGTCGATAGCCAGCTCCGTGCGATCTCAACTGGAACTAGCCCTCGCACGTCAGCTTTGAGGATACCACGGTTTTTAGGAGCGAGGAGATTCACGATGTTTTTTCGAGGCAGCTTAACTAAAGCCGCAAGCTCCTCAGCGGTCATTGCTTCTCCGATTGCCGGGTGATCGAGTTTCTGGCGCGCAATTGCAGCGGCAATGGTCTGGTCCATCGATCTGCCGCCCCATTCAAGTGGAAAGAGCGCGTATGGAACAAGATCGGTTCTGTTCGCAAACTCCACGAGGAAATCACCTAGACCATGGAAATCATCATCCTCAAGCTTGAGGCCGTAATAGGCATAGGCATCCAACGCTAGAGCCAAACGAAAAATAGGTAGCTGACGAAGTGCGGCTGCTGGTAGGTGTTCATCCGCACCGGTCCAATCACTAGACCAGTCCCAATCAGCCGGGTACTGCACGTCGCTTCTTGTATAAAACTGTTCTAGGCCGTGGCGCACAGCGTCGAACTTGAAAACGAAAGGCAGGAACTCGGATAAATTGTGCAAAATATTTCGGGCCCATTGCGAGTCAAAATCCTTGTGGTCGTTCCAGAACTCCTTCCACCGAGCTTGGAC
>JBAVUZ010000973.1:0-4435 GCA_049697035.1 Candidatus Angelobacter sp.
GTACCAGCGCGCCTTTGAAAATAATGTCGTTGGCCAGATTCAATTCCATCGGCTTGGACGGAATTCCCAGCAGAGAAGCACGGCCACCGAGCCTCAGAATTTTGAATCCCAGCCGGATCGCATCAGGATGTCCGGACATTTCCAGAATCACGTCCACGCCGGTGCCACCCGTTGCATCCATTACCTGCTCATAAACGTTGTCTTTCGCGGGATTGAGAACGTGGTCGGCTTTCATCTTTGTCGCCAGCTTACGCCGATGGTCGTTGATTTCCAGCGCATACACCTCACTGGCACCACAGGCCCGCGCCACCGCGATGCAGAACAGGCCAATGGGTCCGCAGCCTATGATCGCCACGGTCTTGGCGGCAATCTCGCCGGCCAGCACCGTGTGGACGGCGTTGCCCAGCGGATCGAGCACGCTGGCATAATCCGCAGGAATGCCGGGATCGATTTTCCAGATATTCGATTCGGGAATCTTCACGAACTCCGCAAACGCGCCGTTGGCGTCCACGCCGATGATCTTTACATGCTGGCAGATGTGGGCTTCGCCAGTGCGGCACTGGTAGCACTTGCCGCAGGCCACATGCATCTCCGCGGAAACAAAGTCGCCTTCCTTTACCGCCGTCACGTTTTTGCCCGTGGCCACCACGTGTCCACAAAACTCATGGCCGGGAATCAGCGGCGGCTTGATCCGGTTCTGCGCCCACTGGTCCCAGTTGTATATGTGCAGATCGGTGCCGCAGACTGACGCCACCTTTACTTTCACCAGAACATCATCCGGGCCAATTTGCGGAACGGGCATCTGCCGGACGTCCGCTCCCGGCGCGGCCTCCGGTTTCACTACGGCAAGCATGGTTTCAGGCATTCAATTCCTAAGTATGGCGAGATAAGAAAGGCAAACTCTTTATTTTAACAAATCATTTCGCCCGTCATGCCTGTTCTTGCCACACGTGGTACCGTGATCTGTCCGCAATGGTCCTTACTAGAGCGTTATATCTGGAGCGGAAGGTGTGGCCTTTTCTCCGGACTTGACCGTCGCATCGCGCGTTTGATCGAACGGAGCACTGTCGACTGTGCCTTCGAGTTTGACATGGTAGAAGCCCGGAGGAACGAACGGACTGCTCCATGTCAATGAGGTCACCGGCAGGTCTTTTGCGATCGCCACAGGCTGATTGTTGCTGTCAAAGAGCGTGGCTTTCAAACTTGCCTTGGCGAACTTGTTTGCTGGGTCCTTAATGGTCACTTGCACATACCCCGGCTGGGTGGCTGCTTCCCTTTCTTTGATCGTTTTATCCACTTGCGCTTTAAGGGTCGAAAGCTGCGCGGCCACGTCCTTTTCCATCTGCGCCATCGTGCTCTGGAATTCGGTCACCCAATCTTTTGTCTCCTGTAAGACCAGACCTTCCACTTCAGATCGGAACTGCTTGGCGCGTTCGATCAGCGGGGCAACGCTTTCCGCCGTCAGAGAGTTTCCGGCTTTGGCCCTGAGCACTGCCCAATCCAAACGAAACTCTTCCAGGCTCTTCCGGATATTGGTGGCCGTCAACACGTAGCGTGCCCAGCCGCTGGAAAAGCCGAAACCTTTATCAAGTCCCAGGAGCGCAGCTGCCACTCCGAGCAACAACGACGCCCATAATCCATTTGTTAGGTCGACGTTGGAATAGTCTTGTAAAAGGACCGCGATGATTGGCAGAAGGCCGCCGACTGCGGCCAGGGCCCAGACCACAAAACGTATGATACGGGACAACGTGGCCTTCGAGGCCTTGTTCCTCCAATACCAGTTAGTCGATTTCGCGGCTTCGTCAAGCACGTAAATGTAAATCTCGATCAACGATGCTTCTGGCCGGGCCGGGTCCCAGTTCGGAATGTGTTCCTCTTCAGCGTCAATGTTCTTTGAATTCCCGGTAAGTAACTCAACCAGCAACGAGACCAGAGCCAAAATGGGCAGTGCATGAATCCACGGTCCGCAATTGGACCAACGCCATCCGGCCAGCCATAGAATCAACAGCGCGACAATAATGATCCAAAATGCAGCGCTCCGAATCTTTTGCTCCTTCGTATCTGGGGGTGTCTTTCGATTGGGGGGTGTCCTTCCCTGCGGATTCGGATTAGGCGCAGGATTTGGAGTGGCCGGCGGTGTGACGGGTGGCTGGCTTGACATGGCTTCCTCTTAATTTGGGTTGCTGCGACATAATAAACTCCGCACCCGCAAACTCCCCTCAAACTTTTCTTAATTTGCCAACAGCCTATCGATAAACGATAATCTAACTAACCAGTTAATTAATGGTTTCTGCCATCAAATCCGGTAAATCCGGCTCGCGCGGCGAACCCGAAAAGACTCGCGCCGCCATCTTGAAAGCCGCATTGGAAGAGTTCGCCCATGAAGGCGTTACGGGCGCGCGAACGGACGAGATTGCCCGCCGCGCCGGCGTCAATAAAGCCCTGCTCTATTACTACTTCAAGGACAAAGAAGGACTCTACGCCGCGGCCCTTGACCAGGTTTTTTCCGGCCTGCATGAACGAGTTGCAAGTGTGCTGGAACGTGCTGATCTCCCGCCGCGAGAGAGATTGCTGCTCTATGCGCAAACTCATTTTGACTACATTGCCAGTTCGCCCGTTTATCCGGGACTGGTGCAGCGCGAGTTTATGCGCAGCGCGGGCCGCGCGCTATCGCCTGCCGCCAGCCGCATCATGGAACGCCATGGTAAGCCCTTATATAGTCGGCTGGAAAAACTTATTGAAGAAGGCATTAGCGCCGGCGATTTCCGCAAAGTCGATCCCATCCAGACCGTGACTTCGATCATCGGCACCATCGTTTTCTATTTCATCAGCATGCCCGCGCAGCACTTCATGCACGCCGGCGATCCTGCCTCACCGGAGCGTATCGCCGCCCGCCGTGCTGCGGTTCTCGACTTTATTTGCGCCGCCATCTTCACTCCGGCCGCGGCGCAGAAGGTCTGCAAACCATGAGCACGCGCAACCGCTTTTTCGCCTTTCTCGGACTGCTTCTGGTCATTGCCGCCATCTACTATTTTTTTTCCGTCGACCACTCTTCTGATCTTCTCTTGATCGGCACCGTTGACGCCAATCAGGTGGTCGTCAGCCCAAAAATCAGCGGCCGCATTGAGCGTCTGGCCATTGACGAAGGCACTGAAGTCAAAGCCGGAGACACCGTCGCTGTCCTTGATGCGCAGGAACTCACCGCGGATCGTCAGGCTGCGGAAGCCGTGCTGGCCAGCCTTCGCCATCAGGTTTCACAGACACGCGCCACGGAAGAGCAGACTGCCGGAGAGACTTCCAGCGGAGTGATCAACGCTGAAGCTCGTTTGCGCGCTGCCCAGGCAACGTTGCTGCAGGCGCAGGCTGATTTGCAGCGTATCCAGGGAGACACGCGGCGTTCCGTTGCATTAGCGCAGCAAGGCATCGCGTCACAGCAGCAGGCAGATCAGGCTGAGGCGCAACTTAAGGCACAGCAGGCTTTGGTGCGTGCCGCGGAAGACCAGTCTCGCGCCGCGCAAGCAGACCTGGTAACAGCCCAGGCGCATACACGCCAGACTCAGGCTGCGCAGAGCAATGTCGCTTCCACCCGCGCACAGCAACTTAATGCCAAGGCCCAGTTGGAAGCCGCTGAAGCCCGCCTTGGCTATACCAAGGTCACCGCGCCCGTGAGTGGAATCGTCACGGTGCGCGCGGCCCGCGAAGGCGAGGTCATGAACGTGGGCCAGCCCATCGCCATCATCACTGATCTGAGCGACACCTGGGTTCGCGCCGCCATTCCGGAAACTGAAGCAGTGCATATTGCAATCGGCGACAAGTTGAATGTACGCCTGCCCTCCGGCGATATCGTTTCCGGCAAAGTTATTTTTAAGGCGCCAGAAGCTGATTTCGCCACGCAACGCGACGTGAACCGCCGCAAGCGTGACATCAAAGCCATCGCGCTCAAGCTGCAAGTGGATAACAGCAAGAAAAATCTTGTTCCCGGAATGACCGCGGAAATCCTTGTCCCTAAAGCCAAAGTGGAAGGACGATGATGCCAACCCACGCGATTCAGGTCATCGACATCGTGAAGCGCTTCGGGAACTTCACAGCGGTTGACGGTGTCTCTTTCGCGGTGGAAGAAGGCGAAATCTTTGGCCTGCTTGGTCCTAATGGCGCAGGAAAATCGACGTTGATCCGGATGATGACCACCTTGCTCGACATCACTTCCGGCACTGCCATTATTGAAGGCGCGGACGTGCGGAAAAATCCAAACACTGCGCGGCGCTCCATGGGAGTGATTCCCCAGGCCATGACCAGTGACGGCGATCTCACCGTCTGGGAAAACCTGAGCATCTATTCCAAGCTCTACGGTATTCCCGCCGCGGACCGCGAAAAATCTATCGACGAACTGCTCACCTTGGTCGACCTGAACCAATGGCGGGACGCGCCAGCAAGA
>JBAVUZ010000974.1:0-2707 GCA_049697035.1 Candidatus Angelobacter sp.
GGGCGGAGAACCACTTGCATGCTTCTTGTCTTTGGGGCTTCCCGCTGATTTACCGCAGGCTTGGGCTAACGGTTTCCTGCGCGGCCTGCTGGCTTTGGCGCGTCGCTACAAAGTCCAACTCGCAGGCGGCGACGTTTCTTCTGCCCCGCAGATCACGGCAGATATCGTCGTTACAGGCCAGATTCCCTCCGGCACGGCGATTCTTCGCTCCGGGGCTAGCCCCGGGGATCGCATTTACGTTACCGGGGCTTTAGGTGGATCAGCCGGGACACTCAAGCACCTTTCGGCTGGAAATGCGATAAAACCCACCAAATCCAGCCCCCATTTTTATCCAATTCCACGTCTGGAAGTGGGATATTTTCTCCAAAAAAACCACCTAGCGAGTGCCATGATTGACATTAGCGATGGTCTGTCCGTTGATTTACGGCATATTTGCGAGGAAAGTGGAGTGACCTCTATTTTGATATCCAACAAGGTTCCTATTGCCAAAAACGCCGATCTTGAGTTGGCGCTCCACGGCGGCGAAGACTATGAACTCCTTTTCACAGCGCCGAGGCGAGCCAGAGTCCCCGCCCGAATCGCGGGTGTCACGGTCACAGAAATCGGTGAGATCAGGAACCGCCGAGATTACTCCTCAGCAATACAAATTCTGGGTGACAATGGCAAAGTCAGGCCGCTGCCTCAGCGTGGATGGCAACATTTCACGGGGCAACGCTAAAAATATCTCGGACGCAAATCAGGTAACTTTCTACAAATTGAAACGTAGGATGGTTTATGAGCTCTCCAACTGGTCCAACTCCGCCACTGCCGCCAATGTATCCAGTCGCTTCCTCACCTGTTACTCCTGAACCGATTGGTCCCGGCCTTTCCGAGGCCCAACGGCTGGTGAATACATTTTTCGCGCCGACCAAAACGTTCACCGACATCCGTCGAAATGCGAGTTGGTGGGTACCATGGTTGATTTCAGCCGTATTCACTCTCATCTTCTCTGTTGTCGCCGTCCAAAAAATTGACATGGCGCGCTTTGTCCAGGAGCAGATTGACCGGTCTCCATCAGCTCAAAGACGCATGGAACGCCTGACGCCTGAACAGCGGGCACAGGGAATGGCCTTGCAGGCCACAATCACAAAGGTCAGCTTTTACATGGCGCCTCTTTTCGCCCTGATTATTGGGCTTATCGTCGCCGCTGTTTTGATGGGCGTCTTTAATTTTATGCTGGGAGCAGAGGTTACATTTCCGCGCGCAATGGCCGTTGTCTTCTATGCCGGCCTTACAGGAATTGTGGCTACAATTCTTCTCATTGTGAGCTATTTGGCCAGCGCAGATCCGTCGACGATTGACATCGCCCGAAATCCCATGCCCACAAATCTCGGGTTCTTCATGGATCCGGAGGGAAACAAAGCGTTGTATGGCCTCGCGTCCAGCATTGACATTTTTAGAATCTGGTTTGTTGCTTTGCTCGGCTTGGGATTTTCAGTGGTCTCTTCCAACCGTAAGCCAAGCGTGGGGACAGCCGTGGTAACAGCTTTCGTTTGTTACGGAATCGTAGTTCTGATCGGCATCGGCTTCAAGATGGCATTCAGCTGATCCGATTAGTACTCGTAAAACTCCCCGTTGGCCCATAAAAATCAACCGTTTACTGGTTGTTGCTGCCTGAAGCCACCAGTGTATGATCTAATAACTAGTTTATACATGGCAGACTTGAAACTCAGGATCAGGCGCCGGCTCAAGGCCGCGCACCGCACTCTTCGCGAACTCAAAATGATCGCGAAGGGCCTGCGCTCGACCGACCACCCAATTCAGGTCCACATCATTCCCATGCGGCGCTGCAATCTCTCCTGCGCCTATTGCAATGAATACGACGATTTCTCCGATCCTGTGCCGCTGGAAGAGATGTACCGTCGCGTGGACAAGCTGGCTGCCCTGGGCACCACGCTTATAACCATCAGCGGCGGTGAAACGCTGCTGCATCCGCAGCTTGATGACATCATTCGCCGCATTCGTTCCCACGGAATCATTGCCGGACTGATCACCAACGGCTACCTGCTTACGCCGCAAAGGATCCAGCAGCTAAACAAGGCGGGGCTTGACCATCTTCAGATCTCCATCGACAACGTTAAGCCCGACGACGTGTCAAAGAAATCGCTCAAAGTCCTGGACAAGAAACTGCAATGGCTGCGCGCCAACGCCGAGTTCCACGTAAACATTAACTCCGTAATCGGCGCCGGCGTAAGAGAGCAGTGGGACGCTGTCACCGTCGGCAAACGTGCCGTGGAACTGGGCTTTACGTCAACGGTAGGAATCATCCATGACGGCACCGGTCAGCTTCGCCCCCTGGATAAAGAAGCTCGTACTGTTTTTGCCGAGATGAAGAAGCTGGGTAAGCACAGTTATGCCCGCTTCAACCAGTTCCAGAACAACATCGCTCTGGGCCAGCCCAACAACTGGCGCTGTCGTGCCGGCTCACGCTACCTTTACATCTGTGAGAACGGGCTGGTGCACTATTGTTCTCAGCAGCGCGGCTATCCGGGTACGCCCCTGGCTGAGTACTCAGTGGGCGATATCCGCCGCGAGTTCCTGACGGAGAAATCCTGCGCGCCTAACTGCACCATCTCGTGCGTGCACCAGACTTCGCTGGTTGACTTCTGGCGAGCTCCGCAGGGCCTGGAATCGCACACCACCTTCCATCCAGTGGCCCGTCCTGAAC
>JBAVUZ010000975.1:0-5378 GCA_049697035.1 Candidatus Angelobacter sp.
CGCAGCAGTTTGGCCCAGTCATTCGGCACAACCTGGTTGAGCGTTGCGACCACATCTTCAAATTTGTACGGAACAACAGTTGGCGGGCCGCTCTGGCCTCCATAAAAAAGATGGCAAAAGTCATTCAAGGATTTTTGACCGTTGCTCTTTTGCCGGAGAATAGAATCAACTTCCAGCCAGATCAGGTAACCTTCAGGATAGTAATCGGATGTGCGACGCCAGTTGGTCCATTCCGCGGGCACGGCGAATAGGGTCTGCACGCTCGTGGCCGTATCCTGGAGTGGGCGCCAGATCCGCCCCGTACGATGATCAAGCATGGCCGCTGTATAGGCCAGGTTCTCACGAAACTGATCAGGCGAACGCAGGCCAGTCCGCGCCGCGAGCAGGTTGCCCAGATAATCGGTCAGCCCTTCATAAACCCATAGCAGGTCGCCATGCATAGGCTCCTGATAATTGGGCGTAACCAGTCCCGCTGGACGCTTGTACTTGCCATTCCAGGAATGAACAAATTCATGCGGCAGAAGATCGGCTTCCAGATCATGCACGCCGTCATCACTGAACATTTCTTCATCCGTCCCGTTGTCACTGGATTCGTGGTGCTCCAGACCGTGGTGTGCCGTCTGGTCGCCCAGCGTAAGAAGAAATGTGTATTTGGTGTAATGCCGCGCGCCAAAAAGCTTTCCGGTTTCCGCCACCAGTTGCTTCAGGCTGGCGATGTCTTTATCGGTGATCTGGATTGCTTCATCGCTTTCGCCCACCATATCAACCACGTGCGTGAGCGGCTCCCCGGCGGGAGTGATTTGTACCTGTCTATAGATTGAACCAGCGATCAGCGGTGAATCGACCAGCCGCGTGAGCGATACTGGCTGGAACTCAACTGAGCTTCCGTTCTGTTGCGCGGGCGTGAGCGCGGTGCCAAACTTCCAGCCTTCCGGCAGCCGCACGGAGGCCGCCATCTGCACGGAATCAGTGGTAGCTCCCTTGGGATAAAGCACTACCTGGTTCCAGAGCAAATCCAGCACCTTGCTGGACGACAATGAACTCTTGCCGTTATAGGTAATCGTGTCATACGAAGCATGCAGCTCGGTCACGCCCGCTGGAATCTGCAAGTGGAAGGCATACATGTCTTCCAGGTCGCGCTGCCATTCCAACTCCCTGCCGCCGGCTTTGAAATGCAGCCCGGTAAAATTCTGGATCGGGCCTGTTGGCCGATGGTTCCCGGGGATCCACTTGGGATAGACAATCGTGACCGGTCCTGAAGTCACGGGAATGGTAAGCGTGGCATGCAGGATGTTGCGAGGCGCGTCAGTCGCATCCACGCTCAGGCGTTCTGTAATGCTGGTTTGGCCCAATGCCGCGATACTCCAGAGAAAAAATGCAACCACCAGCTTGCACGGATGAGTAGACATGAATGCTCCTGCTAAGAGTTACCAAGGGAACAGAAAACCCGTTATGGTACCTTTTTGCTGAGGCAGTTGGCGAGGCAATTTAAAACCAGCCTGTGATGAGGCCGAATGATAAAAGATCGTTTCTCAAGAAATGTCTTCCTGCTGGCAGGGATTTATGGGCTCATTGTCCTGCTGCCGGGATACTTCGGCGAAAAGACTCTGGTGCAAAAGATGACCCCGGCAATCACGCATCCTGAGTTCTACTACGGCTTTTTGGGCGTAGCAGTAGCCTGGCAGGTTGCGTTCTTGATCATCGCGCGCGATCCGCAGCGCTTCCGTCCGCTCATCCCGGCGGCAATCCTGGAAAAACTTACTTATTGTGTCGCGTGTGCTGTACTGTTTATTTTAGGGCGGATCCCGACCATCGTGGGTCTGGGCGGCGCCGGAGATTTTATTCTGGGAACGCTATTTACCATTTCATATTTCAGGCTTAAACCGGCGCAAGCAGCGCAATAAATTAGGAGACACCTTTTGCCGACTCACATTGATAAGCCCACTCGGATCCAGGCGGCGGGCAACATGCCGAAGATCATTGACGAATTTTTTGGCCGCGTAAATTCAAAGACGGAGCACCTCAGCATCGCGCACATGCGTAGTCCGGCGGGATGGCTGGAACCCGGCCAGACACCGGAGTTCGAGGAATATACCATCGTGATTCGAGGCAAGCTGCGTGTGCAGCATAAAGATGGATCATTCGACGTTTCTGCCGGACAAGCCGTAGTGGCCCATCCCGGTGAATGGATCCAATATTCAACACCGGACGAGGCCACGGAGTACATTGCCATATGCCTTCCGGCATTTTCGCCGCAGAGTGTCCATCGCGACGATACGCCATAAAAAAAGGCGGCCCCCTGGGACCGCCTCGCTTCGCTCTAGTAAGGTGTAATTAAACACCCCTGGAGTTTTAAATCAGTTATTTAGGGTTGCTCATGGTGTCGGGCTTTGACTTGTCAGACTTGTCCGGCGTGGTGGCGGAAGCAATTTTCAGGTGGTTCTTTACTTTCAGGCCGCCTGAGTTCTCTTTTGCAATGCGCTCGGCCGCGTCTTTCGCATCCTTGCTGGGAACGGTTCCGGTCAAATCAACCGACTTACCGCTCTTCACCTCTACCGTCACGTTTGCGCTGGCCAGGGTCGGATCCTTCTGGATCGCGGACTGGATGGTGCTCTGTACGTCGCCAGTTGCAGCGGCGGCAGGAGCAGCGTCACTCTGCGGCATCTTGTTCTGATCAGGTGTTTGCGTATCAGGTTTCTTCTGGTCAGTGTTGGGCAGTTGCTCCGGTGAATTTGCCGGTTTGCTCTGGTCAGGAGCCGTGGTGGAAGGCTGCTGGTCCGGCATCGATGATGGTTGCGAGGTCGAACTCGGCGCTGTGTTTGGAGCGGTGCTCGGCGAAGCCGACGTGCTTTGTGCGATTGCGAAACCGCTACCCAGTGCTACGATCAATGCAAGCTTATTGAAATTTCTCACTATTGTCCTCCGTTTTCCGTTTTCTAGATTCGGGCCCCTCGGCAACAGATACGCGTATACCAAGGATGAGCGACGAAGCTCGCGTAATCGGGGCCATTTTGGCTGCTACAGTTGGATTAGATGCCCACCTCCAGCGCGAGTTGGCCCATCGGAGCAGGATTCGAGAGCTGCTGAAACTCCCTGAGAGTGACCCGAGAGTGAGGCTTTTCTCTTTAGTTAGAGATCGTTGGGTTTGGTGGGACGAGGTGAATTGCTGCTCATCAGCCTCTCCACCTGATATATTTATCGCCCGTGAACCATCTGCGCTCCACAGTCGACCGCCAATCAAGCGGCTACAAGACGAACTATGCGGCCATGCACTCCGCAGTGGAACGTCTGCGCGCCGAACTGAAACGCTCCACCGAGGGCGGAAGCGAAAAATACGTGAAACGCCATGTGGAGCGAGGCAAGCTGTTGCCGCGAGATCGCGTGGAGATGCTGCTGGATGAAAGTTCTTTCTTTTTAGAAATTGCGCCACTCGCGGGTCATGGCATGGAGAATGAATCTCCGGGTGCAGGAGTCGTTGGAGGCGTGGGGCTGGTGTGCGGGCGCGAGTGCCTGGTCACGGCGAACGAGGCCACGGTAAAAGGTGGCGCTACCGGTGAAGCAGGCCTTTGGAAGAATGGGCGGCTGGCGGACATCGCACGGGAAAACCATCTCCCGAGCATCCTTTTAGTAGAGTCCGCCGGCGCCGACCTGCCGCAGCAGAGCAAAATTTTTGTCGCCGGAGGGCGCGGCTTCCGCGAGATCACGCGCCGTTCCAAAGAACGCATCCCCACTATCTCTGTTGTGTTTGGCAGCTCTACAGCCGGCGGTGCTTACTTGCCGGGGATGTCTGATTACGTGGTGATGGTGAAAAAGCAGGCGCAGGTTTTTCTGGCCGGGCCGCCGCTGGTGAAGATGGCGACGGGCGAAATCAGCGACGAAGAATCCTTGGGCGGCGCGGAAATGCATTCGCGGATATCCGGGCTCTCCGATTATCTGGCGGAAGACGAGCTTGACGCCATTCGCATTGCCCGCGAGATCATCAGCCACTTCAACCTGAAGAAACCCGACCTGCCGCACATGGCGGAGATAAAAGAGCCGGTATTTGATCCCGACGAACTGCTGGGTATCGCATCATCTGATGTGCGCGTGCCTTTTGAAATACGTGATGTGATTGCCCGCATCGTCGATGGCAGTGAGTTTTCCGAATTCAAGCCCGAGTATGGGCCTACGCTGGTTACAGGTTTCGCGCACATTCACGGCTTCCCGGTGGGGATTCTGGGAAATAACGGCGTGTTGATGTCGGAATCATCAGGCAAAGGGGCGCAGTTTATCCAGCTATGCAACCAGCAGGACATCCCTGTGCTCTTCCTGCAAAACATTACCGGCTTTATGGTAGGCCGCAGCTATGAAGAAGATGGCATCATCCGCAACGGCGCCAAGTTGATCAATGCGGTTTCAAACTCCACGGTGCCGGCCATCACAATCATGGTGGGCGGATCATACGGCGCGGGCAACTATGCGATGTGCGGACGCGCCTACGCGCCGCGTTTCCTTTTTACATGGCCCAATCACCGCATTGCCGTGATGGGTGAAAGGCAGCTTTCCGGCGTGATGGACATTATCAAGCGCGAAGCTGCAGCCAAGGCGGGCCAACCTATCGACGAAGCCAGAATGGCGATGGGCAGGAAGATGCTGGAAGACCAGATCGCGAAAGAGTCAGACTGCTATTTCGCCACAGCGCGGCTGTGGGACGACGGCATCATCGATCCGCGAGACACACGCACGGTGGTGGCAATTGCGTTGTCAGCGGCTTATAACGCTCCGGTGAAAGGAACGATGGAGTGGGGAGTGTTTCGGCATTGAAAGCAATTAGCAGCTGGCAATTAGCAATTAGCTCAGCTAAAGCAGAGCGATGCGGAACGGCTAAAGGCAAGTTGGGTTTTGCTAATTGCCATTTGCCAATTGCTAAATTGCTCGGCCCTTGCTCCGGCGGACCGTGTGAACTAAGAGTTGTTTAGGACATGAAAACTTTCAAGAAAATACTCATCGCCAATCGCGGCGAGATCGTCGTGCGCATTATGCGCACCTGCCGAGCGATGGGTATTGCAACGGTGGCTGTGTATTCGGAGTTCGACCGCTATGCGCTGCATGTACGGCTGGCGGACCAGGCTGTGCCGATCGGCAGTGCGCAGGCACGCGATTCGTATCTCAATATTGAAAAGATCGTGGCTGCGGCGCGGCTGACCGGCGCTGACGCGATTCATCCCGGCTATGGATTTTTGGCGGAGAATGCTGCGTTTGCTGCGGCTTGTGAAGATGCGGGGATTGTGTTCATTGGGCCGCGCGCAGATGTGATCAGAGCGCTGGGATCAAAGAGTGAGGCGCGCAAGCTGGCGCAGCAAGCAGGCGTGCCGGTGGTGCCCACTCCACTGGAAGAT
>JBAVUZ010000976.1:0-1856 GCA_049697035.1 Candidatus Angelobacter sp.
CCAAAAACATTGATCAGCGTTTGCAGCGCGATGGCGGCCAGCGCAATCAGGTGGCCGCGCGTGATATCGACGAACCGCAGTGGAAGAACGACCTGCTCCGTATGCAGCGTGGGAAAAGTCTGGCCCAGGTAGGTCGCGAATCCCACACCCAGCGCCGCCACCGTCCCGGTGGCGCTGACGGTGAAATACATCCATCCGTAGAGAAAGCCCGCGGCGTCACCATAGGCCTCGCGCATGTAAACGTACTGGCCGCCAGCGTGGGGAAACATGCCGCCCAATTCGGCAAAGGCGAAGCATGCGAGCAGCGCCATTCCCATGCCTACCACCCAGACAGTAAGAAAAAGCCAGGGATGGCGCGTGTTGATGGCGACATCTTTGGCGGTGAGAAAGATGCCCGAACCGATGATGCCGCCCGCCAGCAACAGGATGGAATCGGTAAGCGAAAGTCCGCGGACGAGTTTAGCTTCGCTGGGCAATATGAGGTCCGCGCGTAAGATTGCGGCTTAGATATAATCTCGTTTTCGGCGGACTAGTCAAGGGCTGGCATTTTTACCGCCGCTTAGAACAGAATCACGGGGAACTTCATGGTCATCAAGCCACTCTACCTGCTAGCCGATAGCCAACTGTTGTTTGTGAAGAGCGGCGGAGATTCGCTGGCGGAAAGAATCCGCGCCGACCTCGACTCCGGCAAGCCGAGCGCGGCGTACATTGGAGCCTCCAACGGCGATCAGACCGAGTTTTACGATTTGTTTGTGGCTGCGATGGAGTCGATGGAGATTGCTGACTGCCGCATGGTGCCGTCCCAGCCAGCACGCGAAGACATTTCTTTCCTGGAAAATGCTGGCTTGATCGTGCTTTCCGGAGGCGACGTGGAGCGGGGCTGGCACGTGTTCGAGCAGAACGGGCTCAAAGACGTGCTGCCGAAGAAGCGGTTCGATGGCGCCATCCTGATAGGCGTTTCTGCCGGCGCGGTCCAGCTTGGTTTGGGATGCCTGAGCAATGCAGCCCAACCGAAACAGCTTGATATGTTCCGTTTTGCCCCGTTCTATGTTGGAGCGCATGACGAAGGGAATGACTGGTTTGACCTGCGGGCACTGGTGAACCTTGCTCAATCTGATGCGCGGGCGGTCGGTCTCCCGGCAGGCGGAGGCGCGGTCTATTACGCTGACGGAACGCTCGAACCGCTGCGCAAGCCGCTAATCGAGATCGTGAAAGAAGACTCGAAGATCACAGAAAATCTGATGGCGCCGCTGGACCCGAGCCGGATGCCTCAGGACTAACAACTAATTACGGCTGATTTAACAAGCGCACGGTTTGCGCTTGTGGTCGACTTCCATCATCCGGGGCACACGGAGAGCCAGCAGGCGTTTCACTTCTCGGATCGGCTTAGCTATGTGATCGGGCGGCGGGCTCGTAAGGACAAAACGGATCAGAGCCCATCGCATCGCCCGTGTAGGCGAAGGCGCGGGCGCGCGATCCTCCGCAGATGTGGCTGTATTCGCAGATTCCGCATTTTCCGTGAAACTGGTTTGGAGTGTGGAGCCCGCGAAATATCTCAGAGTTGCGATAGACGTCGACCAAAGAGCCGTTGCGCACGCTGCCGCAACGCAACGGCAGGAAACCGGAAGGATAGATATCGCCCAGATGGGAAACGAAAACGATGCCGTGTCCATCGCGAATCTGAAATCCTCTGTACACCGAACTGCTCTTGATCTGGGCTGCGGGCATGGCTGCCGCGCGCATTCTTTTGAACGCAAGGCGGCGGTAGGAGGGGGCCTCAGTGGTCTTGACCGCGAAGGGCGCGCCTGGGACAAGATCAAGCACCCAGTTCATGACACGTTCGCCTTCTTCCGGCG
>JBAVUZ010000977.1:0-1895 GCA_049697035.1 Candidatus Angelobacter sp.
GAGCTTTGCTCAACTCCAGCTTCCCCACCGCGAGGCCCGGAAGATGGCCGAGCGTGAAGGCACCCAGGCAGGAATGCGGCGGAAACGCGAAACAGCTTCCAATGCGCGCGCTCTCTGATGCCGATCAAACGCACGGACGTATTGCCGGATAATCTGCGGCATGGTCATGCGCAAAGCCGCGGAGAAATTCTGCTCGGCCATTTCATGCTGCTCCTGCTCATTTTGCAGCAGGTCGAGCATATTTTTGGCCAGCGCAGCCTTGTTTCCTACTGGATAAAACTTGATGGCCAGCCCGCCGCTATCGCCCATTTCGCGGAAGTCGGGAATATCCGAGCAGACTATCGGCACACCATAAGCCGCAGCCAGATTTGCCACACCGCTGGCGCCCGTGGCTGAGGTATATGGCATCACCATGAATGATGAAGTGCCAAACATGTCCGGAATGTCGTGTTCTTCCACGTAACCCTTGAACTCAATGCCCGGATGGCTGGCATATTTCGCACTCAGCCCTTCAATATAGCCGGGCGAGTTGCTGTTATTCGTTCCTGCGATGACTAGTTTTGCACGCGGGAAGGCAGGCGCGACCTGCTCTTCAAACGCTTCAATGAGCATTTCGCAACGCTTGTAGGTGCCCCACTTTCCAAAAGCCAGGATGCGATGGTCGGGGTTGCCGCGCCGGGAGAAATCAGGAAATTCCGGCCGCGCGGATAGGATTCCGTGTGCGCGATAGTGAATGTGCTCGCCCTTATATTTTTCCGTCAGCGTGCGGCGGTATGCGGGCAGCAGCACAGAAACTGAGTTGGCCATCAGGAGCATACGCGTGGCAATGTTTCCCGCTGCCCGGAAGAGCGCTTTGTTGCGCACGCCTGCGTCGTTGAGGTCAATGTGGTCCATTAGGTGATGCAGCGTCACGTGCGTGTAAAAGCCGCCCATGCGTGTCATGGCAGGCAGAGTGAGCCCGGAAAAAGCTGCTAAAGGATTCTCTTTGTTGCCGAAGCTGGAGAACACCAGGTTGAACCAGACAACGTCAGGCTTGCTTTCACGGATTGCCTTGAGTAATCGCACATGATTGCTGAGGCGGTTTTCCTTCCAACAGCGGTGCACGTCGAATTCCGGCAGCTCAGGCTCACCGCCTGAATACTCGTCGGACAGAATGGTCAAACTGATCAGCGGATCGGCCTGCAGCTCTCTGGCTACGTGAAAGCCGTATTCATTGAGCACCGCTTTACTCGGCGGGAAACCGCTTACAAAGCATATTTTCATCTGGGCCCTGAGAACCTTAAAAAATTGAAATACTGGCTACCGGCCTGAAGGATGATGTACTCCCTATGCCGGTATAGCCATAAAACGTTTGTTGTTGCACGCCTACGGAAAAGCGCAACGGGTAATCGACGTTGAGCGAACCATTCACGTCGTTCATGCTGCGTCGAAGCGGCTTTACATACGAGATGAGGAATCCACTCTGAACGTTGTCATAAAGGTGGAATCCCTCGCCGCGGGTCAAATCCATGGAACCTTCAAAGGACCAGCGCTCATTGCGCTTGTACTCAACGCGCGCGCCGGGTATAAGCGCCTGCGCCGTGGCAAAAGTGAGGTCCTGTACGCGCCATGAACGGATATATTTTCCCAGCACAGTAACAGCCAGCTTCTCGCCAAACTTATGCTCCATGCCTACCCAGGTGTCTGTAGTAAAAAATTCACGCGGGGCGGGGCGGAACAAGAGATCGCGGACGGAATAGCCCGTGACCAGAGAGTTGTTTCCCCATGGACGTCCCACTTCAAACTCAAGGCTTGCGCCCAGGTCGCGCGAGTTTTGGTTCTGGAGCGTGAATGGGCCGGCTTCACGGATTGCACTTCCGCGCACCGTCAGCCAGTTGAAGAAAGGTGAGGTGCTC
>JBAVUZ010000978.1:0-5385 GCA_049697035.1 Candidatus Angelobacter sp.
TGTCACAGAGAGTTCCTCCTCTGCGATACAAACTAGCTCAAGGCACCGCCATCATGTCGGCTCCGGAACACGCGTATGCGTCTGCCGCAGCAGCGGCTTCGTTCAAGTCGGCAAGTGTTTACTAAACCGACCGTGTCACGTGGGTTAAAACCCGCCTATCGGACCAAAGCACTCAAAACCCATGGTATGTCCTAATTTTAGGACAGTACCAAACCCATTGTGGGCTTGCCGACTTAAATACTGAATGATAATGGACGTTATCATTCTCGAAACCGCTGTGTGAGCCGTAGATCGCAAACTTCGATATGCGCGTGGATTGAAACATCTACCAGCAGCAGCGCAATGAGAACAAAAAGGTTCGCGCTCATGCGGGCGCGTGGATTGAAACGCCAAAGGACTACGATCAGACGGCTTTGAGCGTGTGCTCACCAAACTAATAGGTCAGGTGCGACTGGCGAATGCTGTAGCAACTCTTCCCCCAATTCTCTTTTCTGTCCCGGGAGCGCACGGCGACATGAACGGCACTTACAGTCTGCTGGTGAGCTTGCCGTCGCTCCGCCCAACTTATCGGCGCTCTGGGAAATGGTTGGATTGACGTCGATGCTTCATTTCTGGGTTTTCTTTTTTTGACGTTTCGGCCGCGGGCTCTGGCGTTCTAAGGCTTGCTGCAACTCGGTGATTTGCTGTTTGATCTCCCGCTTGCGGTCGTTGGCGGCAAAGAAAACATCATTCGGATATTGGTGGCGTTTCTCCAACTCAAGCTCCATGCGATCGAAGCGGACCGATTCCTCGGTTTCGTAATCCTGCAAGCGGTCTGTCAGGTCTTCATTGGCCTGTGCCCGGGCGTGTTCAATCCTTATTTTGTGTTCGTTCAAGTCTTCGCCACGCAGCAATCCAAGGCGCTCCAGGCCGTCGAGGCTTTCCAGTGTGGCCTCGATGGAGCGATTGAACCAATAAAGAGCCTCATAGACCTGGAGCTTTCTGGGGACGGTTTTCCAGTTAGGTGAGCTCTCAGGCGCATCCATCAGTGACCTCCCGTGATGCGGAACATTGTGTGAAGTTGCATTGGACCGCGCAGTCGCAAATGGAGTGCAGGACAACAGGGGCGTACCCCGAAAAGACAGCATCTAGGTTTTATTGCAGCCACAGTTTGCCTCCTTGGGCAGACGATTTTGGATCGGGCCTTTTCGGTGTTGGCAGCATCGGTCGTGCCCGCTATCCAACAATTTGTTGTTCCTCGACCTGTTTCTCTCATTCTCAGTACCGGATTGAAACCTCTCTCAGTCCTTCGCAAAGCCTGCTTCATTCATATTCTCGCCGGAAAGCCCAGATGCCGGCGCTGTTCTGCCCAGTTCATCGAGGGCCGGGATGTAATCTTGGCCAGGGTAAAGTTAGGCGGTTGTCGTCCATCGAGAATTGCCTCAACAATTCAGGAGCAAGGAAGGCGCACCGAATGATCACGCTAACGTAACGCTCGTCCAGGCCAGTCGTGGCAGCAATCGTCCGACCGCCGAATGATTTTCCCTCGACAATCTGTTCATACCACTCGTGCGCGCGCGCCACGGCTTTGATCATCGCCGGGACAGGTCGAGCGGGTTCCTGCTCCCGGGCACCCTCGAGAATCAGTCGCACCTCTCCACCACAGCGTCGCACTCGTCCGTCAATATTGAGGAGCAAGGTTTCTTCATACGCGTTGGAATTATGAGTGACCGCTGCCGGGTTCTGGGCTTTTAACCAGCCACCGGCCAGCGCGGCGCGGGTCGCCTCTTTACCCAGCTTCACTTCGATAGACGCCTCACGTATCACCACACCGCGGACCAGCAACCGAACGAAGCGGCACACTTCTGACGCCGCGGCCGTCTCGAGTGTCTTCGCCATTCTTTGAGCAGCAGCGAGGAGCGTCTGCGTGGTCGACGCATCGTCGGAATCGAAGGCAAGTAAATCGACAACCTCCTGATCCTTGGACAGGAAAGATTGGAGTCTGGCTAGTATCGCCGCCTCCACCTCCTGGGCCGGTATCCTGACCGAAGCTTTTCCCGCGCTGGGAAGGTGTTGGATCGCTGCTTGTGAAACATAGTAGCGATAGCGCTTGCCGTCTTTCACCGAATGCGAGGGTGTAAACCGGTTCCCTTGTTCATCGTGAATGAGGCCGGCCAGCAAACTGGGGTGGCGGGCCTTGATCCCGTGTCGGCGCGCATCATTATTAGTGTGGAGCTGGGCCTGGACCTTGTCCCACACATCCTTCGAAATGATTCCCTCGTGCTGTCCGGGATAGGAACTGCCCCGATGCGTGATCTCGCCCAGGTACACTCGATTTTTGAGGAGTTCGTACAGTGCCCCGCGCGAGTAGGAGAATCCGCCGGATTTCCGCCCCGCGTTGCTGACGCGGATCTTGCTCTTGATGTCCCGTTTGCCGAGCTGCGTCTTCAGCTTGGCCACGCACCCCAGTTCCAGGTAAAGTCCGTAAACCTTTCGGACGGTGGCAGCTTCTGTTGGATTGACGATCAGTTTGCGATCCCGGATATCGTAACCCAGCGGTACCGTGCCGCCCATCCACATTCCCTTGCGCTTGGAGGCAGCGATCTTGTCCCGGATGCGTTCACCGGCCACCTCGCGCTCGAACTGCGCGAAGGAGAGCAGTACGTTCAAGGTCAATCGTCCCATGGAGGAGGTGGTATTGAACTGTTGGGTGATGGAGACGAAGCTGGCCTTGTTCGCGTCCAGAATCTCGATCATCTTGGCGAAATCTGCCAGGCTGCGCGTCAGACGATCCACCTTGTAAACGACAATGACGTCCACTTTGCCGGCTCGTATGTCCTCGAACAGGCGTCTGACCCCGGGCCGTTCCATCGTTCCACCGGAGTAGCCGCCATCATCATATTGAGCCTCGATGGCCCGCCACCCCTCTTGGCGCTGGCTCAAGATGTAGGCATGGCATGCTTCACGCTGGGCGTCGAGAGAATTGAAGGACTGTTCCAAGCCTTCTTCGGATGATTTCCGGGTGTAAACAGCGCATCGCACCGGAGCTTTACGTTCAGCGCTCATCGGCTCTTCCGTCCGGCGGATACTTTTAAGCCAAAGAACAAAGGTCCTGACCACCGTGTACCGGTAATCAGTCGAGCGATTTCCGACAGGCTGGCATACCACTGGCCGTCATATTCGAAGCCCGAGTTGGCCACGGTCACCTTGTAGCTCTTTCCCTGCCATTGCCGAATGAGGCGTGTGCCGGGTTTGATTACACGGGTATTCGAAATCGACGAGTTTGGGTCTTTCTCCATTGCGCTGGCAAACTGCCGCAGGCGGCGCCGAATCGAGGAAGTGAGGCCACCCAAGGCTTGCTCCTGAATTTTGTAGGCCAGGATCCGAACAATCAGGTCCCGGCGGGTCTGCTCAGGCGGCGGTGCCCCGAAATGCTCCCGCCAGAGCACACCCAGCGCGGCTTTGTTCATTTCGGGCAGGGAATTGAGCTGTTCCGAGACGTCCATTTCTGCAGTCGCCATCCTTATATATAGGGATATAACGGTCAGTGACATTGACGCTCTGCTTGGGCAGACAGTCAAGCTTCTCATCTGTCTTTATTTCAAGGTTTTACGTGGGATTGGGTTGACTTTTCTTAGCACAAATTGCGCGGTTGGCGTGCACTCATCCGAGAAGCACCTGAAAATGCCCACTCGCGCGAAAAGGAGAAATGCGGCTAGAGAATTCGTCATTGCAGAACTCGAAGCGAAGGAGACCGACAATCAGCCCTTATAATTCCAATTCTATGGACACCAAAAGCATCGTTGAGGAATTAACCCAGCAGCGGGATCGCGTGGTTGCGGCTATTGAAGCTCTTCGCGGAAAACGTTCTTACCGCCGATCGGCCTCTTCAGGAATCAAAACACGGAAGCCCAGACGTACGATGAGTGCAGCGGGCAAGAGAAAGCTATCTCTGGCAGCGAAGGCACGTTGGGCAGCGGCTAAGAAAGCCGGGAAGAACGCAATATAACTCTTGTGCCAATGCCGACCGAATTAACAGCATGGATTGGGAATGCGCTTAACTAGATGGTCGGTCTCGCTGCTGAAGCGGTTCGCCATATATCCGGAAACTTATCTCAACCTTTACGCATATAAATGAGGCATGGGCATGGAACTGAAAATCACGAATCTCTCCAAGACCTACAAGAACGGCGTAAAAGCGCTGGATAACGTATCTCTAACGATCCCGCGAGGCATGTATGGCCTGCTTGGGCCCAACGGAGCGGGCAAGTCCACTCTGATGCGGACCCTGGCCACCCTGCAGGAGCCGGACAGCGGCAGCGCTTTTCTGGGCGAGATTGACGTACTCAAACAAAAAGACGAAGTGCGCCGCCAGCTTGGGTATCTGCCGCAGGAGTTTGGCGTTTATCCTCGCATCTCCGCGCAGGACATGCTCAGCCATCTGGCGCTGCTGAAAGGCATGACAAAATCGCGTGAGCGCAAAGAAGTGGTGGCTGCCATGTTGCAGCGCTGCAATCTTTATGAAGTACGCAAAAAAGCCCTGACCGGCTTTTCCGGAGGCATGCGCCAGCGCTTTGGAATTGCCCAGGCACTTATTGGCAACCCGCAACTGCTGATCGCGGATGAGCCAACCGCAGGTCTTGATCCCGGCGAGCGCAACCGATTCTACAATCTGCTGGCTGAGGTCGGAGAGCAAGTGGTCGTGATCCTCTCAACGCATATCGTGGAAGACGTGATGGATCTCTGCACTGACATGGCCATCATCCATGAAGGCAAAGTTTTATATGAAGGAGCACCGCAGGCTGCGATCTCCGAACTTAACGGCCGGATATGGCAACGCTCCATCGGCAAGCCGGAGCTGGCGCATTACGAAGAAACCTTCCGCGTCGTCTCCAACCGCCTTGTTGGCGGACGGCCGTTCCTGCACGTGTTTGGAGAGCATCTGCCGGGAGAAGGCTTCCTGCCCAGCCAACCCGATCTGGAAGACGTGTTCTTTAGCAAAATTCGGCACTGGAATTAGGAAGCGATCAATGTTTTTACGAATAGCGTTGTTTGAAATCCGCTTTTGGCTCCGCTCCTGGATGGTATGGATTTTTCTCTTCATCATAGGGTTGTTGGTTTTTGGAGTCGTGAGCTCAGACCAGGTGCAGCTTGGCGGAGCTCTCTCCAATACGGACCACAACGCACCCTTTGTCATCCAGAATTTTTACTCGTTTATCGCGTTACTCACGTTGCTCATGTCCACGGCGTTTGTGAACTCCGCCGCCATCCGGGACTTCAGCTATAACACCTATCAGATTATCTTTACCACTCCACTCCGTAAATTTGATTTTCTGCTCGGCCGCTTCATTGGCGCCAGCCTCATCTCGGTGATACCGATGCTAGGTGTGTCGCTCGGTATTCTGT
>JBAVUZ010000979.1:0-3701 GCA_049697035.1 Candidatus Angelobacter sp.
GCCTCGCTTCCCTTATATCCGTTGCGCGCGTCTGCCATGATCTGCGCAAGATTCAACGGCAACTTGTGCTCGACGATCGTCTTCACAATTCCATTCGCCTGCCGCCGCAGTGCAAACGGGTCTTTCGACCCCGACGGCACCAGCCCAAGCGCGAACATTCCGGCGATACTGTCGGCCTTGTCGGCGATGGAGAGTACTGCGCCTTCCAGCGTTCGCGGCGCAGAATCTTCGGTCGATTCAGGTTTGTATTGATCGTAGATGGCGTCAGCAACAGAATCAGGCTGACCTTGTGCCTTCGCGTACAATCCGCCGACGACGCCCTGCAGCTCAGTAAATTCTTTCACCAGTTCCGCTGTCAGATCGGTCTTTGCCAGTCGCGCTGCCTGCTGTACCGCGCCGCCATCAACTTTCTGCCCAGACTTTTCCAGCCCAGCGCTAAGCTTCGCGGCCAGTGCAGCCATGCGATCAGCCTTCGCGGCATAACTGCCCAGATCTTTCTGAAACGTCACCGCCTTCAGCATCTCCACGCGGTTCACCAGCGGTGTCTTCTGATCCGTATCCCAGAAAAACCGCGCGTCGTTAAATCTTGCTCGCAGAACGCGCTCGTTCCCGTGGCGAATCAGCCCGTCGGGATCGCCATCCGTGTTTAATACCGCCAGAAAATGCGGTGCCAGCTTGCCTGAGGCATCTTCGACGGCAAAATATTTCTGGTGATCGCGCATTACCGTGACCAGCACTTCTTCCGGCAATGACAAATATTCTTTGTCAAAGCTGCCCAGAATCGCAGAAGGCCACTCCGTCAGGTTCACCACCGTCTTGAGCAGTTCAGCATCTTCGCGCCAGCGCGCGCCGGGCACCGTTCTCGTCGCAGCGTCCAGCGCTTTGCGGATCTTGTACTCGCGATCGGCGCTTATTGCCGTGACATGTGCGCCCTTCATCGTCTCCGCGTATTGCGAGGGCGACGCAATCGAAACCTGCGCCGGACCGAGAATCCTGTGTCCGCGCGACTGATTCCCTGCCTTGATGCCCGCGAACTCCAGCGGAATGATCTTGCCATCCAGCATCGCCACAATCCAGCGCACCGGCCGCACAAACCGCTCCGGCTTGCCTGCGCGCCAGTACATATTCTTGGGCCAATAGATCGCCGCGATCTCTTTGGGCAGGAGTTCTGCAAGCAACTGCGCGGCCGGTTTACCTTTGTTCGTAACCGACGCAGTCAGATACTCGCCCTTCGGCGTCGTCACCTTCTGCAGCTGGGAAACATCGACTCCGGCCTTCTTGGCAAAGGCGTGCGCCGCCGGAGTGGGCTGCCCATCTTTATATGCGACTTTGGTAGCTGGTCCAGTAAGCTGCTCCTGCACATCGGGTTGAGTGGCAGGAATACTGGACGCAATTAACGCCAGCCGACGCGGAGTTTCCGAGCGTTTGATCCCTTGATGCGGAAGCGAATTTCTTGCCAGCAGTTCCTCAACGCGCTTCTGTAATTCCTGGCTGGCGTCTTGAATCATCCGCGCGGGAATTTCTTCCGTACCGATCTCCAGCAGAAAGTCAGGCATCAGGCCGCTCCTCCCTTCTGCTGCCTGGCCGGCTCGACTGCAACATTCTGCTGCGCCACATAAGCTTTGGCCAATCCGACAGCAAGTTGCCGGATACGCGCAATCACTCCCACGCGCTCCGTCACCGATATGGCTCCTCGAGCATCAAGCAGGTTGAAAAGATGCGAGCACTTCAGGCACAGCTCGTATGCAGCAAGCAAAGGAAAACGTTGCTTCGCGTCGACCGTCGCATTCTTATCAGCCAGCAGCGCATGGAACTGATTGATCAGCGCCTGCGACTCGCTTTCGTACATCTCAAAGTGCTTCCAGGTCTTCTCCACATCTGCTTTCTCAAAGTTACTTACCGACATCTGCAACTCATCCTGGTACCGCACGTCGCGATACTTCACTACCGCGCCGCTCTGGGGATCCTTAGCCCACACAATGTCATAAATACTGTCTACGTCCTGCAGAAACGCCGCGATGCGCTCCAGCCCGTAGGTCAGTTCGGCGCAGATGGGATCAAGATCAATTCCTCCGCACTGCTGGAAATATGTAAACTGCGTGATCTCCAGCCCGTCGAGCATTACCTGCCAGCCCACGCCCCACGCCGCCAGCGTCGGCGCTTCCCAGTTGTCTTCTTCAAACTTGATGTCGTGCTTGCGCAGGTCAATGCCGATGGCCGCCAGCGACTCCAGATACAACTCCTGCACGTTTTCCGGCGGCGGCTTCAAGATCACCTGCAACTGCATGTGCTTATACAGACGGTTGGGATTGTCGCCGTAACGGCCGTCGGCCGGACGGCGCGAAGGCTGCACATACGCGACCTTGTACGGCTTCGGTCCCAGCACGCGGAGAAAAGTTTCCGGGGCCATGGTTCCCGCGCCCACTTCAACGTCATACGGCTGCTGCAGCACGCAGCCGCGCTCCGCCCAGAAATTCTGCAGGCGAAGGATAAGTTCCTGGTATGTAGGGGCTGCGGCGTTAGACATGCGAGACTACTAATTTATCAGATCACGCTGGACCAGTTGGCTCTGCGCTTCCCATCTGCCCTTCTTCTTCCAAATGGCCGCTGGCAATGCCTGCGGTAATATTGGGACTTGCCTTTCACGCTTGCTCATCCTGCTGCGGTCATACCTCTGCGGAGATTTCTGGTGCTTTCGGCTTTGGTGGTCGGAAGCCTGGCGCCTGACTTTCGCTACTTCCTCAACCTGGCGCCGCGTAGCCACTTCGGCCACAGTTTCAAAGGGATCTTTATTGTTTGTCTTCCCGTAGGTCTGGTTGTGCTCTGGGTTTTTCAGAAAATCATGAAGCTTCCCCTGATCAGCCTGGCTCCGCGTTCCCACCAGCAAAGGCTAGTTCCGCTGGCAAAACCATTTCCTTGGGGCGGTGCGCGACGGTTCGCGCTGATCGTCGCCTCACTGCTGCTGGGAGCAATCTTACATCTCGTATGGGATGCCTTCACGCACGACAATGGCCTTGTCGTGCGCAACGTCCCTGACATGCGCGTGCCGCTGGAAGAATTTGGCACCCACCGCCCGCTATACAACGTGCTTCAGCATGGCAGCACGCTGCTGGGCTTGGCCCTTCTCGCCTTTTGGTATTGGCGATGGTTCAAACGTACGCCGCCGCAGCCTGTACCGTTGTACTTGCAAATGAGTGCCCGGGCAAAAAGATGGATCGCCGGGTCGATTCTGGCGCTCTCAGCTTGCTTTGCCGCTGTTTATGCCTACTTCTACTCGTATCACCTCGCGTCAATTGGCCTGTTCGTAAGCGCGTTTGTCGTCACCAGCATGTCTCTGATTTACCTTCTTGCGCTTGGATTCAGTCTCTGGTGGCATCGAATGGACACGCACTCGGCTACCAGTCATTGAACTCCAGTCGATTGTCCGGGTCGGGATGCGCCCAGTCTTTGCCATGCCGCTGCCGCAACTCCTTCTGCTCTGAAGCCAGCAGCTTCCAGTTGTGGATCGTGTCAGGCTGTTGCACGACCCGTACAAAAGGCGTTGGCTGGCCTTTGCTTATATCTTGCCGGGCTTCACTCACTTCCGCTAAACCACCGCGGAAGTCGTCACGCCCATGGCCAAGATAGAGTTCCGTTCCGATATAAATCACATCCCCCTGCCGCAGTTCTGGCACTCCACCAGCAGCGCAGGCATCTTGGAT
>JBAVUZ010000980.1:0-4408 GCA_049697035.1 Candidatus Angelobacter sp.
TTCTTCATGGACCCGCCGGGCTGCGCCGTCGGCGAGCCGGCACACCGCAATTATCGGGGCGAAACCAGGTTCCCTTTCATCCTGCAAAACCTTCATCGCTATTTTCTTTACGGCGCCATCGTCTTCCTGTGTTTTCTCTGGTATGACGCGATCCGCGCCTTCTGGTTCCCCGGTTACGATCAAAAGCTGCATTTTGGCATCGGCGTCGGATCGTTGGTGTTGCTCGTCAACATCATCCTGCTCACGCTGTATCTGCTCTCCTGCCACTCGCTGCGGCACCTCATCGGCGGCAAGCTGGATTGCTTTTCCTGCACAGTCACCAATCGCGGGCGTCATGGCGCATGGAAGAAAGCCAGCTTCCTCAATGAACGCCACATGTTATATGCCTGGTGCAGTTTGATCTCAGTTGGATTTGCCGATTTCTATGTCCGCATGGTGGCCAGCGGCATGATCAAGGACTTTAGAATATTGTGACGAACCAGACGAAGTATGAAACTCATGAGCATGATGTCCTGATCATTGGCGCGGGGGGAGCGGGCTTGCGTGCGGCCATTGAAGGCCTTGCCGCGGGCGCTCGCGTTGCCGTGGTCTCCAAATCGCTGCTGGGCAAAGCACACACAGTGATGGCGGAAGGCGGCATTGCCGCGGCGATGGCCAATGTGGACAAAGCAGATAGCTGGCGGACGCACTTCCGTGACACCATGCGCGGCGGCAAGCTGATGAACAACTGGCGCATGGCCCAGCTTCACGCCCAGGAAGCGCCAGAACGCGTGCGCGAACTGGAGCAGTGGGGCGCGCTCTTTGATCGCACCTCTGACGGCGACATTCTGCAACGCGCTTTCGGCGGCCACACCTTTAAGCGGCTCTGCCATGTGGGCGACCGCACCGGCCTTGAGATGATCCGCACGCTGCAGGACCGTGGCGTACAGATGGGCTTTGATGTCTTTATGGAATGCACCATCATCCGCCTGCTTACTGACGGCAAGCGCGTCGTAGGCGCGTTCGGCTACTGGCGTGAGCAGGGGCGCTTTGTGGTGCTGAAGGCCAAAGCGGTGGTGATGGCGACTGGAGGCATCGGCAAGGCTTGGCGTGTCACGTCAAATTCCTGGGAATATACCGGCGACGGCATGGCTCTGGCCTATGATGCTGGCGCAGAGCTGCTGGACATGGAGTTCGTGCAGTTCCATCCCACGGGAATGGTCTGGCCTCCGGGCGTGCAGGGCATTCTGGTAACGGAAGCCGTTCGCGGCGAAGGCGGCATCCTTCGCAACAAAGAAGGCCAGCGCTTCATGGAGAAATACGATCCTAAGCGCATGGAGCTTTCCACCCGCGATGTGGTTGCTCGCTCCATTTATACGGAAGTCCGCGAAGGCCGCGGCAGCGAGCACGGCGGCGCCTACCTCGACATTTCTCACAAACCTGCCGACTACGTAAAGCAGAAGCTGCCCAGCATGTACCACCAGTTCAAGGAACTGGCGGACGTGGATATCACCAAAGGCCCAATGGAAGTCGGCCCGACGTGCCACTACATGATGGGAGGAATCAAGGTTGAGGCTGAAACCGCAGCCTCTTCATTGCCGGGGCTCTTTGCCGCCGGCGAAGCAGCAGCTGGCCTCCATGGCGCGAATCGCCTGGGCGGAAACTCGCTCTCTGACCTTCTGGTCTTTGGCCGTCGCGCAGGACTGGGCGCTGCAGCGTACGCCAGCAAAGCGCCTGCTGCTGCGGTCGACGATCAACAGATCGCCGAAGCTGAGCACGACATGCTGGCCCCATTCGATCGTGGTGAGGGTGAGAATCCTTACACCGTTCATCGGGACCTTCAGGAAGTCATGCAGAACCTGGTAGGGATTTTCCGCGTGGAAGAAGACATGAACAAAGCCATGGACGAACTGGAAAAGTTGAAAGCGCGCGCTGCCCGTGTTCGCGTGGAAGGTTCGCGACTATTCAACCCCGGCTGGCATCTCTCAAAAGATTTGAAGTCGATGCTCACGGTTTCAGAAGCTGTGACCCGCAGTGCCATGGCCCGCAAGGAAAGCCGCGGCGCGCACAGCCGCATCGATTTTCCCAAGCTCGATGAACAAGTATGGGGCAAGCAGCACAACCTGATCACGCGCGATGGCGCGGGAATGAAATTGCAGCAGATTCCGGTAGATGCGATTCCAGGAGAGTTGAACGAACTGTTGGCAGATGATAAATAATGCGAATCAACGCGAAGCACACGAATAGAAATTAAGTTTTCATTCGTTGGGAGTAGGCAAAACGATGGTTTACCAAAATCTAAGAGCCAAGAGCTAAAAGCTGATAGCTAGGAGCTATTCAATGGCAGACGCGATTCTAGAGGTTTTCCGCGGCAATCAGGAAGTCGGCGCGGCAAAGCAATACACTGTCCCGATCGCGCCGGGCATGGTTGTGCTCGATGCGTTGCATTATATTCAGGCGCACCTGGAACCTGACTTGGCTGTGCGCTGGAACTGCAAGGCCGGCAAGTGCGGCTCCTGCTCGGCGGAGGTCAACGGCAAGCCCCGCCTCACCTGCAAGACCCGCATGGACGCCCTTCCCACGGACAAGCCCATCACCGTCTACCCCATGAAGTCTTTTCCGGTAATCAAAGACCTGGTTACCGACGTCTCATGGAATTATCGCGTGAATAAGAAGATTCCGCCCTTTTCTCCCAAGCCCAAGACCGACTGGAAGATGTATCAGGAAGATATGGACCGGGTGCAGGAGTTCCGCAAGTGCATTGAATGCTTCCTCTGCCAGAACGTCTGCCACGTGGTTCGCGACCACCACAAGAAAGAAGAGTTTGGCGGACCGCGTTTCTTTGTGCGCGTGGCGTCACTGGAAATGCATCCGCTGGACAACGTTTCACGCGTCAAGCTGTTGAAGGACGAGCTTGGCATCGGGTATTGCAACATCACCAAATGCTGTACTGAAGTCTGCCCCGAGGAAATCAAGATCACGGACAATGCTATCATTCCGCTCAAAGAGCGCGTGGTGGATGAGTATTACGATCCCATCATGAAACTGGTGCGCAAGATACGCGGCGCGCCCAAAGCGGACTAGAATTAAAGCGGTGGTAAACAATTGGTGGTAAACAAATATGGAGCGGCAGCTAAAAGCAATTTCAAAAAACGGCATTACAGAGGCGCTGGCGAAAGTACAGCACTATCGCTACCTGAACCAGGCGGAGGAGGCAGAATCAATCTGCCGCGACATCCTGGCCGTCGATCCGGAAAACCAGATGGCGTTGCGCCAGTTGGGTCTCGCCATCACTGACCAGTTCAGGGGCACCCTTTCTGACGGCTTCCATGAAGCCCAGACTTGCTTTGAAAAACTCTCCAGCGCTTATGAACGTTCCTACTATCAGGGCATCCTGCATGAGCGGCGTGCCAAGGCGCAGCTGCGCGTCGGCCATACCGCCCATTCCCTCATGGCCAGCTTTGAGAACGCGATGCGTTGTTTTGAGGAAGCCGAAAGAATACGTCCGCAGGGCAACGATGACGCTTTGCTGCGCTGGAACCGCTGCCTGCGCCTCATCCAAAGCTTGCCCGCTTTGACGAGCGAATCCGATTCATTTGACGCCAGCGACGCGCCGCCCATTTTTAGGAAGTGAGTTCACTTGGTTCTTGTGGCAGGCGGCGGAAGTCTTTGGAATCGCAGTGGTTAATTCTCTAACACTTACTGCCGGGCCTCCATAGACTCACGCAGGGCTGCGCGATTTTATCACCCGATAGCTGATTCTCTCGATGCTGACAACTTTCCATCTGGCGTGACCGCCGTCACATCCTCCGTGGTCACTGGCTTATTAAACTGGGCACTCAATGAGTGAGGTGCCCTCATGAACACGCTTGAAGCAGTTACTGCGCTATCATTAAAAAACATTCTTCTCGCTACCGATTTTTCTTCCGGCTCAGAAACCGCCGTAAGATACGCCCAGGCCATCGCACGCAGGCATACTTCACGCGTGCACACCATCCATGTGAATTCGCCGGACTCATACAATCTGCTCGACCCGGACGCATTCGCCATCACATTTAACGGCTCGGAAGCAGACTCAAAAAATGTTGCGGACGTGCTGCACGGACTTCTCACGGGACTGCCCAGCCAGACGCCATTGCGTCAAGGCGCGGTATGGGAAGTAATCAGCGATGTGGTGAAGCGCAATGAAATTGATCTTCTGGTGCTTGCGTCGCACGGCCGGCATGGAATCCCCCGGCTGGTGTTGGGTTCCGTAGCGGAAGACGTGTTTCGCAATGTCGCCTGTCCGGTGCTTACGGTTGGCCCTGATGTGAAGCCGTGCAATAGCCGGGAAATGAAAATCAAGAAAGTGCTTCTGGCCACGCATTTTGAAGCTGGATCAACCGCGCCCGCGCACGCGGCGCTGCTTTGCAATGAATTTGGCGCCGAG
>JBAVUZ010000981.1:0-3155 GCA_049697035.1 Candidatus Angelobacter sp.
GGATCGTTTTCGCGTTCGAGACGACGCATCCACTTACTCTCGATGTCCTGCCATTCTTTCTGCCGGGCCACCCATCCAGCAACAACAAAGACATGCTTTCTGTCTCTATCTGTACTTTCGTCAAACGAACTAAACAGAAATCCCATATGTCGTGCAATGCTCCCTGATGGGAAGATCATGGAGGCCAAACTCCTTGGCGAAAATCACCATAACTCAGCCCCATGCCGCGAGTTGCTTACGTCTATATTCTTCTTGACTACTTCGGGAAGCAAGCGCAGACGCCAAGCCCGCTCCCGGCGGATTCCGGGTTGATGCTAGAGGAATTGCTAAACGCTGTGACAGGTCGCGAGCGTTGTCGGTGGAAGGCGGCTTTGAGCAAAAAAGGAAAATCTCATCATGTCACGCGATGGCACTGGTAAAAGCGCTACGACGGAAAGCGCTTCTATGGTTGCGAATCACAATCGCTATCCCCCATGAATGCGCCATCCTGAGCCGAGCACACCATGCCCTCATCTGGACCATGCTTTGCATGCGAAGGCGAAGGATCTGCTCCGCTGCTCTTCAGGACAGTCGATCATCCAAGCAAGTCTTGGATAGCCCTATGTGCAGCGGAGCCGATCCTTCGGCTTCACGGAAACCGTGTCAAAACACTTTGCTGCTCGCGTGGCTCGCCTCAGGATGGCGCGTCGTGGGGGTTGAGATGGATGTGGACCGGGAACGCTTCCCGCAGACCTGAAAAGCTGAACGCTTCCCGCCTGAACACCTGAACGCCTGCTTCACCCCGTTTGATTTGATCTATGTTGTCGGTGTGAATCATCTACGGCGGTGCTTGAGCAGTACGACGTAGGTCGCTCCGCTGTGCGCAGTCGCCTTCGCTTTGTTGAAGCGACGCCTCCACCAAGGCTCCATCTTAGGGCAATGGTGAGCCTCAGTTTTAGGCACGCTGTGGTAGGCAACGAACCAATACCCATCCAGCTCACGCGAAAAAGAACAATGACCTATTTCGCAATTGATTCGCAAGCCGAAGAGGGTTAATATGCC
Source organism: Candidatus Angelobacter sp. (assembly GCA_049697035.1). Lineage (GTDB taxonomy): Bacteria > Acidobacteriota > Terriglobia > Terriglobales > Acidobacteriaceae > Angelobacter. The sequence continues at coordinate 1,042 of JBAVUZ010000981.1, forward strand.
GGATGGATGTTTGTAAAGTGGTAAATTTCATCGATTCGTCACCTGATTCCCCCAATTGGGATGGAGTCCCTGGGAGCTGGTGGGATAAACCTACGCCAAACTGGGATAGGGTGGGATATCCAGGGAGGGGGTAGGGGAGGGGTCAAGGGTTAACCAGAAGGTAACTTTTTGGCTTTTGGGGCTGCACCAGGGCCGAAACCGCCAAAAAGTGTCAATCGAAAGCCGCCAAGGCGGCATGTCAAGATACGGTCTTTGACAATTTAAGTACAGCTATGCCGCGTTGATAAACCCGAAGCGCAGCGGAGCAGATCCTTGGGCCCCGGCTGCACACGGCGAGTCGAGGTGAAACAGTGACGTGCTCGGTTCAAGCATGACGGGTCGGAAGGGTGCACTGCGTCTTTATTGGAAGAATTCTTCCATGGTCGGCGCAGTGGCTGAGTTTCCCGGATGGTCCGTTACGCGCAGCAGGTCCAGCACCAGCCGCAAGGTGCTTTGGTGTTGATAGAAAGTAGTGGACTTGAACCCCGACTTCACGTGCGAGCCGGCCATGACCCAGGCCACGTTGCCGCCGCCATTAATGGGATCAATGACCAATGATTCATCGAAAACAATGATGAAAACACTGTTGGCCAGCGCCGGCGAGTTGATCAGAGGGCCGATATTGTTGCGGAGCCAGGTATCTGCCGCAGAAAGTTTGGCGTCATCCGTGCAAAGTGAGCCGCCTCCAGGGCAGTCATGCGCATCGTCAACCGCATTAGGTGCGATGAATGCAAAGTTGGGAAGTGTTCCAGCAGCCATGTCGGCTGAGAGCATAGAGAAGGGGACCAGATTGGCGGTCTTCGAAGGCGGTCCCAGAACGTACGTCATATACGCAAATGGATTGTGGTGTTTGAAATATGGGTAAACATCGCCGCCGGTGTAACCCACGGAAGGCAGGCTTTCCATGTAGGCCTTCCAGGTTTTGCCTGCTCCGTTCACGGCTTGCGCAATATTGTCCGAGCTGACTGTGCCGGGGAAGGAATCATCGTTGGTTTCAATGTTTCCAGTGGTCAGCATGAAATAGTTGCCGATCGAGGGATGGGTATTAGCGAAATAGTTTGTCGCCTGGGAATGCTGCGTGGCCAGCGAATTCAGAAAAGGCATGGATGAGCTACTCACCTGGAGCGCTGAGTGGTTTTCCAGGACAACCACAAAAACATGGTCCGCCGCAGGGATGACGCTGCCCGCCGGCACCGGCGTTGGAGTTGGGTTGCCGCTGCCGCCGTGGTTGACACCTCCGCATCCAACCATTACCGGAAGGAAAGACAAGAGGAAAATAAATGCGATTTTGCAGCCCATTAGACAGACACTCCTACTTAATACAAATTGTTAGATGCGGGCTAATCTTAGGATGTGGTCTCTAGCCATGCTGGTCCTGGCCGACTCTTCATCTCCTCAGCAATTCAAGGGCTGTTTGGGAAAAGCCGCAGGGACCTGCTCTTTGAGGCTGGCCAGATGCAGGTTTTCAGTGCAGAATATGGCTTCTTTTATGCGACGTTTACTCTTGTTTATCGCTTGTCTGTTGCCGGCAATGGCGGGCGCAGCCGACCATTTCAACCTGGCCCGCGTTGTAGTGACCGGATCGCAGAGATATCGAGAAGACGATTTGGTGCGCGCTACAGGCCTGAGCGTCAATACGGAAGTTACCTCCGATGATCTGCAAAATGCCGCCAATCATCTGGGCAACAGTGGCGCGTTTGCGTCCGTCCAGTTCCTGTTTAAGCCTGCCGTGGGCGCCAAAGGCGTTGAAGCCGATTTCCAGGTCACGGACGCAGAAAAGTATCTGCCCGCGGTGTTTGAAAATTTTGTCTGGTTCAGTGACCAGGATTTGCAGGATGCCCTGCACCAGGCAGTTCCGCTTTTTAAGGGCGATATCCCAAACTCCGGCACGATGTCCGACGATGTTTCTGCGGCCTTACGCAAGTTCCTCGCCTCCAAAGGATTGCCCAGCGAAATTTCCTACATCATGTCCGCTACCTTCGGTGGGCCTCCCAACGCATATAAATTCAGGGTGGCTGACGCTAATCTTAAAATCAGTGACGTCACGTTGATTGGCGCTGCGCTCATGGCTCCAG
>JBAVUZ010000982.1:0-3788 GCA_049697035.1 Candidatus Angelobacter sp.
CTCCAACGCCACGCGCGCCTGCGGATAATCTTCGACCGCCAGGTAATTCAGACCAACCGCGCCATTCAGCATGATGGCGACTTGCTGTTTGAGCACCTGAAAGTTTCTATCCATCATTCCTTCAGGCTTGCTCAATTGATCGATGCTGCTCATAGCGGAATTCAACTGTGCCAGCCGGTTCGCCGTCGCGTTTTTATCTCGCGACGCCGACGACATGTCCTGGTTGAGTACCGCTACCGCAATCGGATTGCCGGGTGAGATGGCAAGCAATTCTTTAGCTTTCTTCTCACTCTGCGACTGATGTCCTAACCGGAGATTGTCCCAGACAAGAAATTCCAGAGCGTCCGTTTTCAATTTGCTGCTGCCAGCCATGGCTACATATCGATCCATGGTAGCGATGCGCTCGGAGATGGTGGACTGTTTGATGGCGTCAGCGTACGCGCTGATGCTGCTGTCGCCAGATTGCGCGGCGCAAGAAACTCCGGCAATCGCGAGAAGCAGAATGATCAACCTGAACGAGACCCGTGTCGGTAATTTCAGCCACTCTGAAAAAGCAGAGTCGCTTCCGGAATTTGTAGCCTTCAACATGGGTCCTCTCGGAATGGTGGTTATATGCTGCATTGGATGCTCATAGCTGTGCTGCTGCTGGCCGGAAGCTCACCTTAGATTGGGGACTACGTAAAGAAAAATGCCCGCAAAAAATGACTGGGCAAGGATTGCTCCCTGCCCAGTTAAATCAAAATGCACTGCTTAGGCGTTACTTAATACGCGCTCGCGCGTTTCCGCGTCCTGCCGCTCTTCCAGGCGCGAGCCCGGAAGCGCAACTTCCAGAACTTCTTCAATCGTGCTGCAGAAGTGCAGGTTCACGCCCTCAAGCTGCTCCGGTGTAAGGTCTTCTTCCACGTTCATGCGATTGTCCGCCGGGAAGAGTATGTCTTTCACTCCTGCTCGCTTCGCCGCAAGGAATTTTTCCTTCACTCCGCCGATCGGCAAAACGTTCCCGCTCAATGTCAACTCGCCGGTCATCCCGGTCAGCGGACGCACAGGCGTGTCTTTCAAGAGTGAAACCAGCGCAGTCGCCATGGTCACACCCGCAGAAGGCCCATCTTTTGGAATGGCGCCCGCAGGCACGTGGATGTGAATATCATGGTCCTTGAAAAACTCCTCTGGGATCGCGAGTTTGTCTGCGTTCGACCGCACCCATGTCAAAGCCGCCTGCATGGATTCCTGCATCACCTGGCCGATCTGCCCGGTCATGGTGAAGCCGCCCTTGCCCTTCATCTTGTTGGCCTCGATGAAGAGAATGTCGCCGCCCGCCGGTGTCCAGGCCAATCCCACGGCCACGCCGGGACGCTTGGTGCGCTCGGCAATCTCGGTATCGATGCGGATCTTGATTCCGCCCAGAAATTCCTGCACCACTTCACGCGTTACGGTCAGTTTTTCTGTGTTGCCTTCCGCAATGCGGCGCGCCTGCTTACGGCACACCGTACCGATGTTGCGTTCCAGGTTCCGCACGCCGGCCTCGCGCGTGTAATGCCGGCTGATGAACCGCACAGAATCTTCCGGAAATTCAATCTGTTCTTTGGTCAGGCCGTTTTCTTCAATCTGCTTCGGAATCAGATAGCGCTCAGCGATGTGCGCCTTATCATCTTCGGTGTAACCCTGCAGCTCGATGATCTCCATGCGATCACGCAACGGCTCAGGAATCGTATCGAGCATGTTGGCCGTGCAGATGAAAAGCACTTTCGATAAATCAAACGGCACGTCCAGATAGTTATCGCGGAACGTTGAGTTCTGTTCGGGATCAAGCGTCTCCAGCAGCGCCGATGACGGATCGCCACGGAAATCGCGCCCCAGTTTGTCTACTTCGTCCAATACAAAGACGGGATCGTTGGTCTCTGCGCGGCGCAGACCTTGCATGATCTGTCCCGGCAGAGCGCCGATGTATGTACGGCGATGGCCGCGAATTTCCGCTTCATCGTGCACGCCGCCCAGTGAGAGGCGTACGAACTTCCGCTCCAGCGCGCGCGCAATGCTGCGGCCCAGCGAGGTCTTGCCCACGCCGGGAGGTCCAACAAAGCAAAGGATTGGGCCTTTCATGCTCGGCTTGAGCCGGCGCACGGAGAGGTAATCCAGAATGCGGTCTTTTACTTTCTTGAGATCGTAATGGTCTGAATCCAGCACTTCCGCCGCTTTCTTGATGTCCACCACAACGCCGCTCGACTTGGCCCACGGCAAAACCGCCAGCCACTCAATGTAATTGCGCGTCACGGAGTAGTCCGCCGCCATTGGCGACATGCGGGCCAGCCGGTTCAGTTCCTTGGTGGCTTCCTTCTTTACTTCCTCGGGCATGCCGGCCGCTTCAATTTTCTGCCGCAGCTCTTCCACGTCGCGCTGGGTTTCATCCTGCTCGCCCAGTTCTTTCTTGATGGCCTTCATCTGCTCGCGCAAATAATATTCGCGCTGCGACTGCTGCACCTGGTCCTGCACTTCATTCTGGATCTTGTTGCGCAGCTGCTGCACTTCCAGCTCTTTCGCCAGATGATGGTTGATGGCCTGCAGCCGGTGGCTTACGTCCGGCGTTTCCAGAATTTCCTGCTTGTCTTTGGTCGAAAGGAACGGCAGCGACGATGCGACAAAATCCACCAGCCTGCCGGGCTCTTCAATGTTGATCGCCACGGTCTGCAATTCGTCAGAGAGCGTTGGCGAACCAGCCACGATCTGCTGGAACAAAGTCAGGACGTTGCGCTGCAGCGCTTCAATCTCCGGCGACGCTTCCGGTTCCGCGTCTGGAATCGGCTCCACGTTGGCGCGCAGGAACGGCGTTAGCTGGGTAAAGTCCTGCAGCTTGCCGCGCGTCAGGCCTTCAGTAAACACAAAGAGGCTCTGGTTGGGCATCTTGACCACTTTATGCACGGTGGCCAGTGTTCCAATGGCATATAAATCAGTCGGTTGCGGTGCATCCACGCGGGCTTCACGCTGGGCCACCACCAGGATGGTCTTCTCTTCGCCCAGTGAATTGATCAGTTGAATGGAGCTCTCGCGTCCTACCGTTAACGGCAGGACCGCATGCGGGAACAGTACGGTGTCGCGGACCGGCAGGACCGGTATGCTCTTCTGCTGCTCCTCAGTTAATGTTGGGCGCTGATCAGGCGTCACAGCGATAGGCTCAATATTGGTAGTCGATTTTGTTTCAGACGCCATAATTTATCCTTGATATAAGTACGCTCACATTTGATGATCGCCGTATTCGAAAAGATGCAGTCCCGGCACTAAAGAGCCGAATTGTACCATTTGTTTTCTATGGCTTATTGTGACTTATGTCACTCCAGCCGAGACCGCAAAACCGCACTTTTTCCTGGTACGGAATCCCCGGAAAGTACACGGGATGAGGAATCGCATCCCTAGTTCGCCCCCGGGTACACGCCCAGAACCTTGACGAAACCAGCAATCGCTTCCAAATGCTTTAGGGCGAGCTTCATCGACGGCTCGGCGCCGCACAGCACATCCACATAAAAACGATACTCCCACGGCTTGCCGCGCACCGGACGCGACTCAATCTTGCTCAGATCGAGATCGCGCAAGGCAAAAACGCTCAAAGCTTTGAACAGCGCTCCGGAAACGTTCTTGAGTGAGAACACCAGAGAGGTCTTGTTGGCGCCCGCCCCGACTTTTTTCTTCTTGTCGATCAGGAAAAAGCGCGTGAAGTTCTGTTTATTGTCCTCCAGTCCGGACATCAGCACCTTGCCGCCGTATTCTTTTGCCGCCTGGCTGCTCGCGATCCCCGC
>JBAVUZ010000983.1:0-2658 GCA_049697035.1 Candidatus Angelobacter sp.
TCAGCAGATTGAAAAAACGCCCGTCCCGGTGGGCACGCTGGATATCACCCTGTACCGCGACGATCTTTCCACCGTTGGCACCAGCCCATTGATCAAGAAAGCTACGCCTCTGGGAACTAATATCGTGGACAAAAACGTGATCCTTCTGGATGACGTCCTCTATACCGGACGCACTGTCCGGGCAGCCATGGACGCGCTTTTCGACCATGGACGGCCGCGCCGGGTGCAACTCTGCGTGCTGATTGATCGCGGTCACCGCGAATTGCCGATTGAAGCTGCTTTCGTGGGTCGCACCGTGCAGACCAGTGACTCTGAAATTATCGAGGTCAAGTTGACTGAGGTTGATCAGGAAGAACAGGTCCTGCTGGTGGAACGCATTTCGTGAGCATGCAGCGCACACGCTCGTTACTCGAACTCGAGCATCTTTCGGCGGATGAAATCTCTTCTTTTCTTAAGCTGGCGCGGCGCATGCAGTCCGGCAAGCCTCAGCCGCTGCTCCGCGGAAAGCGCATTGCGCTTCTCTTCTATGAGCCCTCCACGCGCACCCGTGTCTCATTTGAATTCGCCGCCAAACTGCTGGGCACCCACACTTCAATCATCAATGCGGTTTCCTCCAGCATCGAAAAAGGCGAGTCCCTGGTGGATACGGGAAAAACGCTTCAGGCTCTCGGCTCGGATTGCATTATCGTGCGCCATCCTTCGTCCGGAGCGCCACATGTGCTGGCCCGCAATCTTAAAGTGCCCATCATCAACGCCGGCGACGGCATGCATGAACATCCCTCACAGGCCCTGCTGGATGCCTACACAATTCTGCGCCACAAGCGCTCTTTAAAAGGCCTGCGCATCACCATGGTGGGCGATATCCAGCACAGCCGCGTGGTGCGTTCCAATGTTCACCTGCTCTCAAAATTCGGCGCGCAGATTGTTCTCTGCGGCCCGCCGGAATTGCTGCCGGACTACGCTGCTTCACTCGCTCCGGGCATAAAAGTCAGCCGCCACATTGATGAAGCTGCTCGAAAAGCCGACGTAATCATGATGCTGCGCGTCCAGAAAGAGCGCCTCGCAGGACTTAAGCTTGACGTGAACAGTTACATTGCCCACTACCAGCTCACCCCCGAACGATTGAAGCTGGCCAAGAGCGACGCTATCGTCATGCATCCCGGCCCGATGGTCCGCGGCATGGAAATTCAAAGTGAAGTCGCCGACGGTGCTCAGTCAATGATTGAAGAGCAGGTGCACAATGGCGTTTTTGTCAGGATGGCAATTCTGGCGACGTGTTTGGGGGTGACATGAACCAGGATCAGCCGCGAATTGACGCGAATGAACCCGAAAGAAAGCATTGGGATCTGTGTCATCAAATCGTAGGTGTTTTCTATTCGGTATACAACGAATTGGGTTATGGATTTCTCGAAGCCGTCTACGAAGAAGCTTTATATATCGCCCTAACCGAAGCAGGATTGAGTGTCGCGCGACAAATTGCCACGCCGATTTGGTTTCGCGGCAGAGTAATCGGTGAATACAAAGCTGATCTCGTCGTAAATAATGCAGTCCTACTGGAACTGAAGGCCGTCCGTGTGCTCGACCCGTCACACGAGGCCCAAATCCTGAACTATTTGCGAGCAACAGACATTGAGATTGGGTTGTTGCTTAATTTCGGACCAAAACCCCATTTGAAACGGTTTGTTTTTGAGAACATCAACAAAGGAATTCGCGTTCATTCGCGTGCATTCGCGGCTAAGTAGGTTTTGCACTTGAACAATAAAAGCACTCTCGCAATCCGCAATGGTCTTCTCATCGACCCCGCTGAGCATCTTGAGGGCAAGTACGATCTTCTGCTCAAAGACGGCCGGGTCGTCGAGGTCGCCCCCGCCGGCAAACTGCGCGGCAAAGCCGACGACACTTTCAACGCGCGCGGTCTAGTCGTCGCCCCCGGCTTTATCGATATTCACGTCCATCTGCGCGAGCCCGGGCAATCGCACAAAGAGACCATCGCCAGCGGCACCGTGGCCGCGGCTGCCGGAGGATTTACCTCTGTCTGCACCATGCCGAACACCAGCCCTGTGAACGATTCGCCGGAGATCACCCGATGGATGCTCGATCCCGCGCGCGGAGCGCACGTCAATGTCTTTGCGGTCGCAGCCGCAACAGTCGGCAGCCGTGGTGAGCAGCTTACTGATTTTGCCGCGCTCAAGCGCGCCGGAGCCGTCGCCGTAAGCGATGACGGCAAGCCCATCCTCGACGACAAGATCATGCGCCAGACCCTGATTGCCGCAGCAGAGCTCAACATGCCTGTGGTCCAGCACGCCGAAGACTGCCGCATGACCGAAGGCTCCGCCATGAACGCAGGCCCCACGGCTTTCCGCTTGGGTCTGCGCGGCTGGCCCGGCGAAGCCGAGAGCTCAATCGTTGAGCGCGACATCCGTCTCACCGCCGAAACCAAAGGCCGCTACCACGTCGCACATCTTTCTACAGCCGCCGCGCTCCGGGCCGTCCGCAAAGCCAAGCGCGACCACCTGAGAGTGACCTGTGAGATCACCCCGCACCACTTCACGCTGCTTGACGAAGAAGTAGGCCAGTACGACACCAATTACAAAATGAATCCGCCACTGCGATCGCGCGAAGACCGCGATGCTCTGCTCGCCGGCCTAGCAGATGGCG
>JBAVUZ010000984.1:0-1738 GCA_049697035.1 Candidatus Angelobacter sp.
CCTCATCACAGGTACGACGTACGCTGAGTCCTATTGGCTGGTCTTTCCGGACAAGCACATGATTTTATGGCGATATAACGGCCCTTCAGGCCTTCTCAAATGGAAGCCCTCCGCTTTTCAGACGTCAGAGTGCGCCGACTACGGAGTGCCCTTCGGCGGATGCGTTGGAGCAACCATCGATTCCGACGGCAACCGCAGATGACACAAGGCAGAATTCAGTCTGAACGACTCACGAAAACGGGCGTCTACATTTCAGAACGGGTGGTACTTGTTGTGGGGCTTAGGGGTCCAGATTACCACTGGGACAAAGACAGTCCGGCTAGGCAAACTTCCCGCCTTATGAGACCCTGAATCGCTTACCTTATGGCCCAATCCACCTTCGCTGCTGATCCTCAAATTGCCCCGGTCCAAACGTTGTCAGGTTCCACGATTCTGGCCGTGGCCCTGGTCAGCCTTTCCAGCCTGCTGCTGGAGCTGGCGCTTACGCGGCTGTTCAGCGTGGTGCTCTTCTATCACTTTGCTTTTTTTGCCATCTCCGTGGCGCTCCTGGGCCTGGGATCGGGCGGCGTATTTGCCCACATCCGGCAGGAATGGCTGGCGCGGTTCAGCATGCGCACACTCGGGGGTTGGCTGTGCCTGCTGAACTCGATCTTCATACTGTGTTCGGTGGAAGTGGTGCTGCATACACCGGTGTCGCTGGAGGTCACAGGCCGGAACTTTGGCAAGCTCACAATTATTTATCTCGCGGCCGCGGTGCCATTTTTTCTGACCGGATTGCTATTTGCCGTGCTGTTTGCTCGGTCGTCCGACCATATCTCGCAGCTTTACGGCGCCGATCTTGCCGGAGGCGCAACCGCCTGCCTGGCAGTTGTGCCGTTGCTGAACTTTATCGGCGCGCCTAATGCGCTGCTGCTTGCTTCGGCCTGCATGGCGGTTGCCGCTGCCTTGTGGGCAGACCAAATCAAACTCCGTCGTGCGGCCTACGCGTTGGCCGCGATCTTTGTTCTGCTCATGGCCGCCAACTATTCCGGCAAGATCATTGACGTGATCTATGCCAAGGGCGTCTTTCGCGATCCCAAATGGATTGAGTATTCGCGATGGAATGCCATCTCCCGCATAGAGGTCAGCACACAGCTTGGCGGGCGCTACGTTGTGATTGACGCTGACGCCACCACGGCAATCATGAATGTTGACCCGGCGCGCTGGGAGCAGAATGCTTCCGCAACGCCAATGTACACCGGCCTGCCAGAGACGTCTGGATTTAACTGGAAAAAAAGTCTGATGTCTGCCGCGCCTTCCGTCGCCAATGTGCTCCGCCCGCATGGTGACTTTGCCATCATCGGCCCCGGCGGTGGCGTGGACGTGATGCGGGCCGTCGCCAACGGCAGCCCCAGCGTCACGGGAATCGAAATCAATCCCACGATCGCTAACAACGTGATGCGCGGCCGCTACGCCGACTACTCTTTCCATCTTTATGACCTGCCACAGGTCCACATCCATGTTCAAGACGGCCGCTCATACATCCGCAGCTCGCATGACAAGTATGACGTAGTGCAGATGACGCTGGTGGATACCTGGGCCTCAACGGCTGCGGGCGCGTTTGCGCTGAGCGAAAACAATCTCTACACCATTGAAGCGTTCCGCGAATACTTTGACCATCTCAGGCCCGACGGAATGATCGCCATCACGCGCTGGGAGTTCAGGCAGCCGCGCGAGGCGTTGCGCGTGGTGTCGCAGG
>JBAVUZ010000985.1:0-3419 GCA_049697035.1 Candidatus Angelobacter sp.
AAGATATTGTGTCGGGTATGTTTGTCCAAATAGGAAGGGCAAAACACAGGCTTGCAGTCAGTTTCTCTATTGTTGATCCAGCGTGATGGCAGGGGCGACTCGAGGCCCAAGAATGGAACTTGCCGCAGCAGCAGATAGAAAGGGCCAAGATCATTCTGCTGGTCATTGCGGGCAAACAAGATATCGACATTGCTGCCGTCAGTGAAGCTGCCGTACGCCGGGAGTGGCGCGCCTTTGGCTTAAAACCAATCGTCTGCAAACCTTCAAAACTCAGCCGCGATCCTAAACGCACTACATTAGATCGCTGCCGGTCTTATCTCGTCGCGACGCTGAAGAATCTTTGATACTGATTGCAGCACACCTTCACGCGAATCGCCGGTAACAAAACTGTTGCCATCCATATCCGGGCGGATTCTTCCCATCTGCAAGATCGGTGCTTCAGGGAGATGGTGGCGCACGGCATGGCCAATGGCCTTTTTCATGCGCGGTTCCACACTATCGGCAATCAGGACTACATCAAAGATTTGTCCCTGGCAGGCCTGATCGACTTCCTTCAGGCTGCAAGCGGTCCTTACACGATAACCGGCGCGTTCGAGCCATTCGAGTCGCAGACGCAAGGCGGGTTCTGTTGCCACAATCAATAGCAGTGCAGCGGGGAGAACATGTTGTGCCATTCGGGGGTAACTTCCATGTAACAAACGTTACTCAATACTTTAAATGTATTTTTAAAATTAGAATAGCGTTATCCTGTTACTTATTTATTTTCAATAGCTTAGACATGTTTTATTTTTCCGTACAATTAAAGACTCCAATAATCCCGGCAAAGCTTTAATCAAGCTGCTCTAGCCGAAGCATGGTCTGCATTCTAGATTTGCTCGTCTGCGGGTCAGTGAATTTTTTTGCACCTCCAGCGACGCAGAGCGCTCTGGCTTGCGATAATCTTGCTCAGGACAAGTCAAAAATTCATGAGCTCTTCCGCGACAATGCCGGCTGCCTTTACGGCAAAAACAATCCTGAAGTACAAGCCATTCCGCACGCTTTGGCTGGCCCAGTTTGTCAGCGTTTTTGGCGACTTTCTTGCCCTCTTCGGCGTGATCAGTCTCATTACGTTTCGCTGGCACGGGACGCCCGTTCAGGTCACCACGGTCACCATCGCGTTTGTGCTCCCCATGGCCATCATCAGCCCGATTGCAGGCGTTTTTGTGGACCACCTGAATGTGAAGCGCCTCATGATTGCCAGCGACCTCATCCGCGCTGTGCTGATTCTGATGCTGGTCTTTACCCACAACGTCATGCAGATCTCGGCGATTTTTGTTGCGTTGAGTTCGGTATCAAGCTTTTTTGCTCCGGCACAATCCGTAACCCTGCGCGTCATTGTCCCCCAGGAAGGATTGCTTGCCGCCAACGCCCTGATGATGCAGGCTTTTTATATTGTGAGGCTGTTATCGCCTGCGGCGGCGGGCGCGCTGGTGGCATGGCTTACTGAAAAATCCTGCTTCTATCTTGACGTGGCCAGCTTCATCTTCTCCGCCGCCATGATTTCAAGCCTGGCCGTCATTCGCCCGGCGCGTTCAGAAACCGAAAAGACTGTGAAATCGCTGGCCCAGGATTTTCTTGCCGGAAACAAATTCATCTTCACCCATGCGGGACTGGCATTTGTGTTTATCGCAATGGCCGTTGCCATGTTTGTGCTGAGTTCATTCAGCCCGTTGATCTCAATCTATATTCGCGATTCGCTCCATGCCGGCTCGTTCATGTTTGGCGCTATCAGCGCCATGGTAGGCGTGGGTATGATCGTGGGCACACAACTGATTACGCGTCTGTCGGGGAGCGGATCCAAATCCTATGTGGTGCTGGTAGGACTCTTCCTGCTTGGCCTGGGTGCAGGACTGCTGGGAGCCTTCCGCAACACTCCGATGGCGGCACTCAGCACATTTACCATGGGCTTCGGTATTGCGTTCGTCTGGATTCCCGCCCAGACCATGTCCCAGCAGGAAACGCCGCCGCCAATGGTCGGACGCGTGAGCAGCACCTTCATGTCATTGATTGCTGTTTCCCAGGTGTTTGGGCTTCTTCTCTCCGGATATCTGGCGCAAAAGCTCGGCATTCGGGCAGTGTTCCTAACCTGCGCGGGCGTGCTGGGCGTAATTTCCCTTGCCGGACACTTCCTGATGCGCGGCCGGACTCCTCATACATCCGGCGCTGACGTTCCGGCAAATGCCACGCCCTAATTCTCGGTGGGCAGCCAGGAATCGTCAGATAACGAATCTTGAAACAGCCAGTCTTGAGAGACTCAAACCCAGATCAGTATCCCTGCGCTTCCGGTTACTTTCGTGACGTTTGCGTTCTCCCATTTCGTCGTTAGGATCTCATCAAGCTGTAGCCTGTGCGCCGGGAAAGCATGGCACGCCGCGTAGCAGGCAACTGAGGAGAAGACGGTGAATTTCATCCCCTTTCGGCGCCATGCACGCCATCAATGGATACGCTCGTTTTCCGTTGGACTGCTGGCATTATTTTTTCTGGTTTCTAACAATACGTCATTGGCGCAAGCCACGGCCCGCAAGGTCAAGAACCGGGTGGAGCCTGTCTATCCCGAGCTGGCCAAAAGAAACAACATCAGCGGAAGCGCCCGGGTTGAACTGCTGGTCACGCCCGATGGCAGAGTAAAGGACGTAAAAGCTCTGGGCGGAAATCCGGTGCTGGTTCAGGCAGTAACGGCCGCCGTGGTCAAGTGGAAGTATGAGCCCGCAGCGGAAGAATCCAGCGTAATTATCAAATTCGATTTTACTGCCCCGTAAGTTTTCCTGTGCATTTTGAATCTCTCTCCTGTTTTTTTGGCCTGGATGAAAGTTGATCCAGGCTTTTTTATTTGCGAAAAACCTGACCACTGATAAACACGGATAACACTGATAGAACCAGGAGGGCCATCGGGTCCCGATCTCGTGCAATGTCGGCGGTCCCATGCAATTCCAGCGATGCGTACGTGTGGTAAGGTTTTTCCGATATGAATTCTAATGACCCATTTCTCCAGGCAGCGATCGATGAAGCCCAGCAGGGCCTCGCAGAAGGCGGCATCCCGATCGGCTCCGTGATCGTGCACGACAACAAGATCATTGGTCGCGGACATAACCGGCGCGTGCAGAAAGGCAGTAGCATCCTGCACGGAGAAATGGACGCGCTGGAAAATGCCGGACGCCAGCCCGCCGCCGTCTATCGGCAATGCGTTCTCTATACCACGCTCTCGCCGTGCTCCATGTGCTCCGGAGCGATTCTGCTATACGGGATTCCCCGCGTCATCATCGGCGAGAATAAGACGTTCATGGGAGAAGAAGACCTTCTACGCTCGCGCGGCGTTGCGCTTGAAGTGCTGCAGAGCGACGAATGCATTCGTCTGATGGAAGAGTTTATTCGCAAAAATC
>JBAVUZ010000986.1:0-3074 GCA_049697035.1 Candidatus Angelobacter sp.
ACATGAAATCATGGCATTTTACCGGAAAAATTACTGTGTCCAATTGAACAAAATGGCCCGGACAAGACTCCTGTGTGCAATTGTGGGCAGACTTATGCAGCGGTGATCGGCCATACTGGTTACAAACGGTGTTTCGAAAGCGGCGCCGGTGTCACCGCGCGGCCCGGCGCCCAGCCATAGCCGCTTCAAAATGGCAGACCCATTGCGGGCCGCCAGAAAGAGAGCCCCGATGTCCGAAGTTCCCGAGTTGAGCGATGATCCGGTTGTGAATACCCGGACGATGCCTCCAATGACCTGGAATGGAACGCTCGTGGGTCCATTAGAAACCGCGACGCATTATCTCCACCTGACGGCTTTTCCATGCCCAAAGTGCAATGGTCCGGTGATTGCCGGATCGCTGGGCACGCGCCATGACGTTATTACCCAGGAAACGGAAATCCGCGCGGTGGGGGCGATCTGTCTCGCTTGCGGCTCCAGGCCAGAAGCCATTCTCGCGTCTGCTGTCGACCACGGTTTTCGTCCTATCGAGTGGCGGTGGGCCATCAAACCGCATTCCCATCCGTAAGAATTCCCCATGCATACGCTTTAGCGAGAAATTTCCATTTTGGAGCATCTGTTCGATAGAAGACATAATTCGTACAAAGTGCTCACTATTGCACACATTTGCGCTCTGGATGGGAGTAACCTTAACCTAGTGCAAACTCTTATTAAAAATCGCCACGACAAATCATCTGTGGCAGCTAAGGCAGCCTTGATGGTGGCAACGAAAGCAGTAAACGCAAGAAAAGCAGCCAAGGCAGCCAAAGAGGCCACTGGGCATTTTGCACCCATGGAGTTCCTGGCCAAACCCGGGCCTGGACGCACCATTGCCGAATTGAAGAAGGGCGAATCCATTTTTACCCAGGGTGAAGTGGCCACAGCCATTTTTTACGTCCAGAACGGCCGGGTGAGGATCAGCGTGATCTCCAAGGGCGGCAAAGAGGCCACGGTCGCTTTACTGGGCGCCGGCAACTTTCTGGGGGAAGACTGTATAGCTTCACCGCAAACGCATCGCGTGGCTACAGCCACCACCATCGCGGACTCCACCATACTCCGGATTGAGCGCGATGAGATGATCCGGGTGCTGCATGAGGAACAGGCATTCTCTGAAGTTTTTGTGGCTTATCTGCTGGCCCGCAACGCGCGCACGCAGGAAGACCTGGTGGACCAGCTTTTCAATTCGAGCGAAAAGCGGCTGGCCCGCGCATTGCTGCTGCTGGCCCAGTTTGGCAAAGACGGCACCGCGCCTGAGACCGTGATCCCCAAGATCAGCCAGGAGGTGCTGGCGGAGATGATCGGCACCACGCGCTCGCGCGTGAACTTTTTCATGAATCGCTTCCGCCAGATGGGATTCATTGATTACAACGGTAAATTGACGATCCATACTTCTCTGTTGAACGTGATTCTGCACGATTAAGTTTGGGACCTGCTCTCCTGTTAAAAACTCGGGGCCGATGTGAACTAATGCATCGGCCCCAAATTTTTCAGCGATTCTGCACGTTCGGCAAACTCAGGGACAAGTACAGCCGGTGATGACGTCGCTATCCAATGTCACTGCGCCATTCCGCGCGAGCGCTCTCCCTTGCAGATTTACGCCAGTGGTTATGGTGATGGATGTGAGCGCCAGGATGTTGCCCTTGAACACGGAGTTGGTGCCCAACGTTGCAGAGCTGCCCACCTGCCAGAAGACATTGCAGGCGCTGGCCCCGTTGGCCAGAACAACGTGGCTGCCGCTTCCTGTAATAAGGGTGGATGAGATCTGGAAAATGAAGACCGCGGAGGGGTCGCCCTGCGCATCGAGTGTAACGTCACCGGTGAGAGCCAGCGACGACGTTGATTTATAGACGCCGGAGGTGAATGTCTTCCCCACTAAGTCACCGGATACTGAAGTGCCGCCCGCACGTCCTGCGGCATCGATGTAACCGGCGGTAAGAGCAGCCTGGGCCTGCGCCGCGACGCCGTCGGCTTTATGAATTGCCCCGCTCGCCAGCCCTGGCGGAAATCCTGTGACCGCCGTTCCCGGACTGACGCCAACATCGCCGGAGATTACGGTGGAACCTGTGTTGGTGACGGTGGAACCAGCCAGCACGGCGAAGTTTCCGATGAAAGGACAAAGCGCTACCGGCGCCACTCCGCCAGGCTTGCACGGGCCTGTGGTGAAAGTCTGCTGAAATGGAGCAGCCAGCGGCACTCCGCCCAGATCTTTGGCCCCGGTGGTTACGTTGATGGTAAACGTTGTGTTCGCCGCAAGCATGGCGGCAGGCGTGAAAGTGGCCGTCTGGGTAAGAACGTTATACGTCACTGATCCGGCCACGCCTGTAATGAAGAACGTGCTGGGATTGATGGTGAGCGAATCCATTTGCTCATCGAAAGTGACGCTGATTTTCTGGTCCTGCGGCACGCACGTTGCGCCCGCAGCTACGTTGATGGCGAAAATCTCCGGCGGAGACGTGTCCTTGGTGGCGCGTGTAGTGAAGGAGAAATTGAACGGCGCGGCCAATGGTGTTCCGTTTACGTCCCTGGCCCCAGTTGTAATAGTCGCATTGAACATGGCGTCGGGAGCCAGGTCTGCGGCAGGTTTGAACGCGGCAATCTTGTTCGCTATATCGTAAGTGACCGTGCCGGATACACCGGCAACCATAAAGGTACCGGCGTTGATGCTGGCTGGATCCATCTGCGTGCTGAAGACTACAGCAACAGCGCGGTTAGTACCCACGCCATTGGTCTGGGGAACTACCAACAAAACCGCGGGAGAATTGGAAACTACCATTGCAGGCGGGTTAGATAAACCACTACAACCAACAAGAAGAGCCGCCAACAGAATGGCGGTGGAAACTTTGGGGAACTGTGGAATTGACATACATTTTCCTGGCCTTGAAGCTCGCTGGCTAAGATGCCAGGCATTGAGAGCTTACCCAATGGTAAGAGCATGCTTATGGCCGAAGATCCAGCAGCTTGCAAGTCATACATAAACAAGCGCGCGACAAAGAAAAAGTTGTTATTACCTTTTTGACGCGAATGGAACCTGCCTGCTC
>JBAVUZ010000987.1:0-8407 GCA_049697035.1 Candidatus Angelobacter sp.
GTGTGAACCCGTGGACGGACTCGACGATGGCGAACGTTTTACCGAGCGGAACGGCGCTCCGCGCGCCAGACGCTCCAATTGCGGCGCCAGGAAATTCAATGCGCCCATGTTGGCAGGCTCTTCCTGCACCCATAGAAATTCTCGCGCATTTTTGTGCTGCGCGAAAGCCGCTTCCAATTCAGCTTCCGGCAGCGGGAAAAGCTGCTCCAGAAAAATGACGGCCGTCTTTGTATCGTTGCGGCGCTTGCGTTCACGCCGCAGTTCATGCCCGACCTTTCCGCTGCATGCGATGATCCGCTCAGCATTGGTTATTTCGCCGTCCTGGATCACGGTTTGGAATTTTCCGGCGGTAAGTTCACTCAACGGACTGGCCGCGTCCGGATGCCGCAGCATGCCTTTGGGCGTAAACACGATCAACGGTTTGCGCCAGCTGCGCAACGCCTGACGCCGCAACAAATGGAAATACTGTGCTGCGGTGGAAGGCTGCGCCACCTGAATATTGTCCTTCGCCGCGAGTTGCAGATAACGCTCAATGCGGCCGCTGGAGTGTTCCGGCCCCTGGCCTTCATAACCGTGCGGCAGCAACATCACCAGGCCGGAGAGCAGTCCCCACTTATCTTCACCGGCAACAATGAACTGGTCGATGATGACCTGCGCGCCGTTGGCAAAATCGCCGAACTGCGCTTCCCACAACGTAAGGCCGTCAGGATAGTCGCGGCTGAAGCCGTATTCAAAGCCCAGCACTGCGGCCTCAGAAAGGATCGAGTTATACGCCTCAAACCATGCCTGGTTGGGACGGATATGGCAGAGCGGCACATACTCTTTTTCGTTTTCCGTATCGATCAGGCAAGAGTGGCGATGGTTGAAAGTGCCGCGCCGCGCGTCCTGCCCGGAAAGCCGCACGGGAATTCCCTCAACAAGAAGCGACCCGAAAGCCAGAGCCTCGGCCATGCCATAGTCCACAGGCAGTTTGCCTGTGCCCATTTTTTCGCGCTGCTCCAGCAGCTTTTTGACTTTGGGATGAATGGCAAAACCGTCAGGATATGTTGTCAGCTTCTCGGTGATCTCTTGCAGTTTTCCGGCGTCGACTGCCGTCGGAACTTCATACTCCGGCTTATAACGGCCGCCGCGATATTTGTCCCAGTAGTGCGGCAGCTTGCGCAGCACTGGAGATTTTTGCATCTGGGCTGCGTGATCATAAGCAGCATCCACTTTGGCGCGAAACTTCTGCGCTATCTCCGTGGTGTCAATCTTGTTCTGCTCGGCGTAAATCTCAAACAGCGGACGATGCGCGTTGATCTTCTTGTAAAGCAGCGGCTGTGTAATGGTTGGATCGTCAACCTCGCTGTGTCCATGCCGGCGATAGCCGATCAGGTCAATCACCACGTCGCTGCCAAACTGGTAGCGATACTCGGTGGCCATGCGCGCCACGCGCAACACGGCTTCAGGATCTTCTGCGTTGACGTGAAATATTGGAATGGGCTGGCGCTTGGCCAGATCAGACGAGAAGCGCGACGTATGCAGTTCGCGCGGATTCGTGGTGAAGCCAATCAGATTGTTTACGATCACCTGAATCGCGCCGCCCACGGAATAGCCCTTCAGTCCGGCAAAATTCAGCGTCTCCGCCCATATGCCCTGACCGGCAAAAGCAGCGTCACCATGCATGATGATGGGCAGAATTTCCTTCACGCCGTTTTTACCGATATGTTTTTGCTTGGCCAGCGTGCGCCCCAGCGCCACGGGATCAACCGCCTCAAGGTGGCTGGGATTGGAAACAAGGTGCGTGCGTATGACTTTGCCTTTGCGTGTGTGGAATTCACCGGTTGCGCCCTGGTGATATTTCACGTCGCCGCCGCCAAGAACGCTGCGGGGATCAACATCTTCAAACCCCGCAAAAATATTGTCCGCCGGAATGCCAACCGTCAGCGTCATCACCGTAAGGCGTCCGCGATGGCTCATGGCCATCACGGTGGTCGTGGCGCCTAATTCTGCGGCGGTTTCCAGGACCATGTCCAGCAGCGGGATTTGCGCCGTTGCGCCTTCACCGGAATAGCGCTTGGTGCCCAGGTAACGGGTCTGCAGGATCTGCTCAAAAAGATCGGCCTGGAGCAGACGCTCAGCCAGCCAGCGGCGATCCACCTGTTGCGGACTGGGATTTTCCATGCGCTCCTGGATCCACTCTCGGCGGTCCCGCTGTGGCAGATGCATGAATTCAGCGCCGATGGTGCCGCAATAAATCCGCCGGGCCTCTTCCGCGCCCTCGCCGTCAGCCGGCAGGTCAGAATAGCCGCCGCCAATCGGGCCGCCAAAGGGGTTCAGGTTGGCATCCAGATAGCCCCAGCGGCGATAGGCGTCAAAGACCTGCTCGCGAGCCTGATCAGGCCCGAGGGAGATTTCACTTGTCGATAACTGTGCGCTTTTGCTGCTCATCTCTTGTGTGTTCCAGACTGATAAAAGGGGAACTACTCCAGCAGGTTGTGCCTGAGGATTCCTAACCTTTGAGGATAACACTTTGCGGGGAAGAAATTTAAGGGCAGGCGCAGGGGTCGAGTTTCCGCGCTGGCCACATTTGTCCATTGGGGCCAATGGCAGCAACTCTGCACAGGTTGCCTGATTTCCCACGGTTAATTTTTGTTTAGCCTCTCTGAAGTGGGTTTGGTCGCGACTGGTTCAACTTACATCTAATCCCCTAAACAGCAATAAGCACGGGGACAAGGAGGAAACAGGTTTCATGCGCCTATTTTCAGGACTTTTAATTTCAACTCTGGCTCTGGGGACAATCGTGACCACCGGATGCGCGGAACACCGGTATCGAAACGATCCCTATTATGGCAACGGCGGTTACGGTGGATACGGCGGCTATTACGGAGCGAATGACCCGTATTACCGGCAATGGCTGGCAGAGCGCCGGTATAACTATGTGGAATACAACCGGCTAAACCGTGAGCGCCAGCAGGAATATTGGAATTGGAGACGCCAGAACGAAGCGCGCTTCCGAAATGACCCGCGCTTCCGCGACAATCAGCGCATCGTAAGGAACGACAGAAGGAACGACAGAAACGATCACGACGCGGATGATCGCCGCACCAGCAATTACGCTCGAACCCGCAATGGGGACAGAGATCGCCACCGCGACGACAGGAATCGCCACGATGTGCGGAAAGATCGCGACAAGGACCGCGATCACGACAAAGATCGGGACAAAGATCGAGACCATGACCGGCGCTAGGTAACTTAGGGATGAGACGAGAAGGGCGGCCAACGGTGGCCGCTCTTTTCATTGGAATTTCCAGCTGGGTACCTCCGTTCTTTGCACCCCGCCAGAACAAGTCTTTGCGAGCAAAGGGTAGGACGAATCATTGCCCCTGAGCCAATCACAATGCCTCCATGTCCGCTCCCAAAAAGTGCTGAAAAGGTGCCTCATTCGGGGCTTGCGGAGCTGGAAAGCCTGATAAACTCTGCTTTACCTTAATGGCGCATCAAAGCTCGTTCTGAAAGTCCTCAAGTATTGCCAGGAAAGGGGGGACAGCGATATGCGCGGTTTGCTGATAGCAACTTTGTCTCTGGGATCGCTGCTGGTTACCGGATGCGCTGAGCGCCGCTACTCAACCTACGACCCCTACTACGGCAACGGCTACTACGGGTGGAACTCCTACGAAGATGCCTGCTACCGCCAATGGCTTTCTGAATGCCACTACAGCTACGTCGACTACCACCAGCTGGGCCGTAAGCGCCGGCACGAATATTGGGAATGGCGAAACCGCAACGATGCGCGCCTGCGCCAGGACCGGCGATTCGCGGGAATTGGGCCCGCCATAAGCAATGATCATGACCGCAACGGCCGCCCGAACCATGACCGCCACGCGGCCCAAAATCATGGTGGAGACCGCGACCGCCACACGGCGCGAAACAGCGGCGGAAAACATGAAGGCCGTCAGTCCCGGACCGCTCACCAGGACCGGGGCAGCCACAGTCGCAGCAGCGACCACGGCCAAGATCATCACGGGCGATAGACCGCTGCTCCGAAAATGATTTTCTCCTCCCAAAAAACAAGCGTCCCGCGACGAATCGCAGGACGCCCGGCAGCCCTCCCCCAGAACTGCCTTACCACCGAGGGAAAGTCTAGAACCACCCTGTCCCTTCGTCCACGTCACTTTAGTAACTTTTGCTCGCGCTGACTATATCTCTTTGCTCCACAATTATTTAGCTCATTTTCGCAACCATAATGGAGCAGCTTCATCTAATACATTTGCTAGGATAGAAGGTCGCAAAGCCGGTTCTGGGCGTGACAATTTTTAATCGAAGGTAGGCACTTCATGGAGAGCGTGGGAATTCTTGAAATAACTGACGGCAATTTTGACCAGGAAGTTTTGAAAAGCGATCAGCCGGTAATGATCGACTTCTGGGCAGCCTGGTGTGGCCCGTGCAAGATGCTGGCGCCGGTGGTGGACGAAGTGGCAGCCGCATACCAGGGCAAAGTAAAGGTCGGCAAAATGGACGTGGACAGCAGTCCGGCAACGCCCCAGCGTTACGGCGTGCGCGGCATTCCCACGCTGCTGATCTTCAAGGGTGGACAGGTGCAGGAGCAGATTGTGGGCTATGTGAACCGCGACGTGATTGAAAAAGCCCTGAAAAAGCACGTCAGCTAATTTCATTTCCAAGCCATGCAGCCAAGCCCGGTCATTTCCGGGCTTTTGGTTTTTATGCCCTGGATTTTTCTGGCTGGATTTTCTGACTAAAGATCGCAAAAACCAAGTAGAATTCCGCCCAAGCTACTACCTAATTAAGGTGCTCCTTGTAACTCGTATTTCCTATGGCGAACCTCTTTGCGATCCCTGATTTTTACCGCCTCGCTTTCCCAGGCCTTTTGCTGGTTTTTTACGTAGTCTGCTGGCTGGCAGTGGGCCGCGATCCCAAGATCGGCAATGTGGCTCCGCGATATGAGCCGCCAACGGGAATTTCTCCCGGCGTGGCTCGCTATGTGCTTACCGGCGGCAGTGACGGCACAACACTGGCAGCGGTGCTGGCCGGACTGGCGGCCAAAGGCGTGGTGGCAATCCAGCCCCAGACCGGATCCTATGTAGTCTCTCTGCTCAATTCTTCGCCCATCTTGCTGCCGGATGAAGCTTCCATAATAAAAACGCTCTTCAACGCCGTCTCCACAGTGCAGCCATATGCTGATTCAAATACAGCGATCGTTGGCGCAGCGTCATTGCCTGCTTCGAGCCAGCAAACATCAGGGAGCCAGGCGAGCAACGGTATTCCGCTCCGTCCCGTAGCCGCATCCATGCGGGGCAACGGCGCTTTGAGCGAAAAAACGGTTGGGGCAGGTTCGGGCGCGGCTGTTGGGCGGTCGCCATTACCGGAGAGCCAGGTCGTGATCGACCCATTGGCCGGGCCGACCATCAAGGAACATATTGATGCGCTGCAGGAAACCTACAGCAAGAACCTCCAGGGAGTTTACTTCCGCCAGAATTTCCGCTATGCCGGCATTGGCGCGGCCGCCACGTTAGCGTGGGCCCTGTTCACCGCTGCAACGCTGGATGCCTCATCTTCAATGTTCATTACCTTCTGGCTGTTCATGTTCACCTCGATTGCCAGCATGGTGATTGGCGGCATATGGACTTCAAAGCCAACCCGCCCTTCAGCCAAACAGCGCATGGCGCGCGTGCTCGTTCCCGTGCTTTTCTTCGGCTTACCCGGAGCGGTGATTTATTTTGCCGCCTTGCCGCAGTCACACGGCTTTGTGCTGGCGCTGTTGCTCTCCGTGATGCTCAACAGCATCTTTTTTGTGATCATGCGCGCCCCCACGCCGCGAGGACTTTTGATACTGCAGCAGCTCGTCGGCTTCCGCGAATTCCTGATGCGGGTGGAACAAGACCCGCTGGACAGGGTAAACACTCCGGAGCAGCGCGCGGAACTGATGAACCGCTATCTGCCCTATGCCATTGCGCTCAATGTGCGCGAAGGCTGGGGTGACAAGATGGCATCGGCTTTTTCAGATGCGATTGTGGAGCGATAGAGCGGCGGTTCTGAGTTGCGCCTATATAGTAATCAGCCGCAGATAGGCAAGAAAATTTGCCGCGAATCAACGTGAAAGACGCGAATCATATTTTGATTCATGTGCATTCGCGAAATTCGCGGCTGCTTTTTGTTGGCGAAACACTCCCGGCACTCGCCGAATCAGTACTTCCGCAGGACGCCAATCACTCTTCCCTGCAAGGCTACGGATTTTGCCGGGACAACGATCGGCTTCATGGCGGTGTTTGAAGGTTGCAGGCGAATGTTCGTGCCTTCGCGATACAAACGCTTGAGCGTGGCATCGGTGCCTTCCACCAGCGCCACCACGATTTCGCCATCGTGTGCGTCTTTGGTTTTCTCCACCAGAACGTAATCGCCGTCCACAATATGCTCGTCCTTCATGCTCTCGCCTTTTACTTGGAGCACAAAGACGTCTTTGGAACGGGTGATGTCGCCCAGGGAGATGGTTTCTGGAGTTTCCACGGCCTCAATCGGCTGTCCGGCGGCGATGCGTCCCATCAGGGGGAGCGCAAGGTCTTTAGGTGGTGTTCGCTTGAACATACCGCGCACCGGCAGCACGTCAATGGACCGGCTGCGGTTATAGTCGCGCTTGAGGAGGCCCTTTTTCTCCAGGTTGGAGATGTGCTTATGCACAGTTGCCAGAGAACTCAAGCCCAGCCCATCGCCGATTTCTTCAAAAGAAGGCGAGTAGCCATTGCGCTGGATGAATTCCTGAAGGAAGTCGTAAACCTGCCGTTGTCGCTTTGTAATTGCCATACAAGCGAAATATTACCGAACCAAAGGCGAATTATCAACAGAAATCGTGCAAATGGGAACCAAAAAACTCAACTTTTTACTTCGCCGCCAGCCCCGCCGGCATCCGGCTCAGCACCTCATCCACTGTCGCGATGGCGCGGTCAATCTCTTCTATTGTGTTGTAAAAATGCGGGGAAAACCGCACTCCGGCGCGCGGACGGTAGTCCACCAGCACATCGCGCAGCAGCAGTTCCTGGCAGACTTCCTTGGAATTCGGCATGTCGATGGCTACGGTCCCGCCTCGCTGCTCGGGATCCCGCGGCGCGTTCACGCGCCAGCCACGCTGGTCTGCCAGTTCGATCAGCCGCGACGTCATCTTTTTCGATTTCTCTCGAATCCGCGCCACGCCGGCCTCGCGAATGATTTTCAGCCCTGGCATCGCGGTATAAAATCCCGGGACGTTGGTCGTTCCCTGCATGAAGCGGAAGGGCGCATCTCCGTACTTGCTTTTTCCAATCTCAAATTCAAACGGATGCTCATGGGCAAACCAGCCAGTGAATCCCGGCTGAAGTTTCTTGCCCAGATCGGGCCGCACATATAAATACGACGTGCCTGCTCCTCCGCACAGCCACTTGAGTACGCCACCCACGGCAAAATCCATGTTGAGCGCCTGCACGTCCACCGGAACATTGCCCAGCGACTGAAAACAATCCATCACCACGAGCGCTCCCACCCGATGCGCTTTTTCCACGATGGCTTTTACATCCTTGATATAAGAACTGCGAAAGACCACGTGCGAGATGGGGACGAGAAGAGTCTCTTCGTCGATTGCGTCGATCAGGCGCTCCGTGGGCACGTTAACGCCGTCATCGGTGCGGACCATATTCACGCGCGCCCCGCGGCTGCGCTGGCCTTCCCAGAAATACATCACGGAAGGAAAATTCATGTCGCTGTAAACGATCTTGTTGCGCTTGCCGCTGAAATCAAAACAGCTGGCGATTACCGCCTGGCAACTGGTGACGTTCAGGTGCGGGCTCACCGTGCCCGGCTCGGCGTTCATGAGCATGCCAATGGCGTCGCCGACTTCCTGCGCCATCATCCACCATTTTTCTTCCCATGCGCGCACCCCGCGCGTGGCCCAGATGTCGCAATATTCGCGCGTTGAGTCATACACGCCGCGAGGCATTGCGCCCAGCGAGTTGCTGATCATGTAGGTAGTGCGTTCCAGGATGGGAAATTCCGAGCGAAAGCGAAGCAGTGAGTCAGTCATGGGTTTCAGGTCCTTAAGCGGCAGGCTAAAAGTGTACACCCATAAAGGGATTCTGCACCGGACCAGGGCAGCAATTGGTTTTTAGCGCGAGCAACCCGGCCCGGTGCTTGGCCCTAATTACAAAGGGACGATACAACAGCAGGAGCCAATGCGAAGGTGTGATAGACCGTGTCCTCATAAATGTTGATGGTCTCGTCGCAACCTACGCTGGAACTGCCGAGCGTGACAGCCGCACTGTGGCTTGTCCCGTTGGCGGTACCTGTACTCATTGAGTTGCTCCAGCTAAAGCTGTTGCTTGTAGAGAGTGTCAGGCCGGCGCCAAACAGGCTGAAGCCCGAAGTACGTGAGTAGCCGACAGTG
>JBAVUZ010000988.1:0-1847 GCA_049697035.1 Candidatus Angelobacter sp.
TGGCAAAGCATGGCGCCCATTTGGTGGCGGATCCGCATCCCAAACAGAATTTCTTCCAGCGTTCAGATAATTACGCCCTGGCCAAACAGGGCCTCGTCGCGCAAACTGTCTCCAGCTTCGGACTCCACACTGACTACCACCGCCCCAGTGATGACGTGGCCCACATCGACTTCAACCATATGGAGCAGGCAATCCATTCCATGCTTGGTCCCGTGAAGTGGCTGGCTGACTCCGATTTCAAGCCGGAATGGGTGGAGGGGAAAAAGCCGTAAGCCCATCCCGAGCCAAGCGAGGGATCGCTACCTCTCGAATAACTGTCATGAGTCCACAGGAAGTGTCCGCATAAGGGATAGAAGGTACTCTACCTCTGATCGATTGGGTTTATCTGGCATGTTCAGCCTAGATGAAAAAAGATTCCAACAGTCGGCTCGTGGCTCATGCCGGTTCTTTCTTTAGAAATTGAGAATTTTCTGACTGTTGGAGGGATTTTAAAATTACTCAATTACTCAATTACCAAATTATTCATTTACCAAATTGCTTCCCTTAGTTCGGCTTCTCTCTCTTTTTCCCGCGCAGAATGCGCTCGTCGACGGGCTTGCGGCCTTTAAAACCTTCTTCCATGCCATGCCAGAACTCGATTTTCTCTTCTCCGTACTTCCAGCACAGCAGCACAATCTCATCGTCCACCGCGCAAGGGAAATCCAGCAGACCAATGTCGAGGTCTTTTACCTGCACGCCGATGGCATCAATTTCCGCCAGCGTGTCCTTGATGTCTTGGAAAGCTTTGTCACGCTCGGCGCGCCGCCGCGCTACTGCCGGAATATCCACAAAAAGACCGCCGCTCAAGAGAATTCGGTGCTTCAGATCCAGCAGCTCTTTTTCCACGGCCTCAATCACGCCCTTATCGTCCATGGCGCGCTTGATCAGTGACCGCAATACCGGCACCAGGGTCTGCGCCTCTTCCAGGGTAAAGGTTTTTTGTTTCGCCATAAATTTATCTTGCTCGACTGCGACTCACCGTATCTCCAACATCCTGTCCAGGGCCACGCGTGACCAGTATTTTACGTCGTCCGGAACCTGTATGCGGTTCACCACGTTTCCTTCCGTCAGGTTCTCCAGCGCCCAGCACAGGTGCTGCGGCGATATACGAAACATGGTGGTGCAGAGGCAGCCGGATTCATCCAGGGTAATCACCATCTTACGCTCATGGGCAAACTCTTTGCCCATACGATTGACCAAATGTATCTCCGTGCCCACGGCAAACTTGCTGCCCTCCGGCGCATCCGCAATCATCTTGATCAGGCCCTCGGTCGAGCCGATGCCATCGGCCTTCTGGCAGACCTCCCAGCGGCATTCCGGGTGAACAATCACCTTGATCCCCGGATGCAGAGCCCGGACCCGGTCCACGTGTTCAGGAAGAAAGCGCTGGTGCACCGAGCAATGTCCTTTCCACAAAATCACTTTCGCCTTGCGCAACCTCTGCGGGTCAACTCCACCGCCAATCATAAACGGGTCCCACACCACGCACTGGTCCAGCGGAATGCCCATGGCAAATGCCGTGTTGCGACCCAGGTGCTGATCAGGCAGGAAGAGAATTTTTTCATTGCGCTCAAACGCCCACTTAAACGCCGCCGGCGCATTGGACGACGTGCATACCAGCCCGCCGCGCTGGCCGCAAAAAGCTTTGATCGCCGCCGTGGAGTTCATATATGTGAGCGGCGTAATGCCTTGGCCGGAATCGTCCGTAAGACCCAGCGCGACCAGTTGTTCCCAGCAGCTTTCTACCTGGCCAATCTCGGCCATATCCGCCATCGAGCAACCGGCATTGAGATCAGGCAGGATCACCT
>JBAVUZ010000989.1:0-5044 GCA_049697035.1 Candidatus Angelobacter sp.
GGCTGCATACCTGCCGGCAAGAAAGGCCACCAAAGTCGATCCGATTGTGGCGCTGCGCTATGAGTGAGTGGTTTTCTCCCAGTGCTGTCAGTTCGCATACTGACTCAGCCAGTTGAGGCCGTGAGCGCAGTTTTACTGATTGTGCCAACCGGCAAAGACGCGGCAATGCCGCAGATTGTCGCCCGCTTACGACATATTCTTGGGCTGGGTCATGCTGAACCAGTTGCCAAAGGGATCGCGGAACACGGCTTCCACGCCATAGAATTGATCTTTGGGCGGAGAGAGGAATTCCACGCCTTTGGCCTTCATCTCTCCATAGGCCATGCGGCAGTCGGCGGTTTGGAACACTCCCGCGCCGAATGCGCCTTTCTTCATGAGCGCTCCAATGGTTTCCACGTCCTGCGGCTGGATTTTTTGTACGTTGGAGCCTTCAAACGGCGATGGCGCCACCTTCATGAGAATAATCTGGAGATCGGACTGGCCCTTGGGACTCACCGTGAGCCAGCGGAAACCGTTGGGCATGGATTGGTCCATGCTTACTTCAAACCCAAGTTTATTGACGTAAAAATCCTTGGCTACGTCTTGATCAAGAACAAAGATTGCGGAATGCGACATGCGCTGAATCATGTTAACCTCCGGCTTGCTACGAGCTTGCCCATCCTACACAAAAGGGAAGAGACGCGGCTTCTTTATTCTTGCTGTTTATGAGCCGTAAGCGGAGAAATAGCATGCGGGAACAAGCATGATCTTCCATGGCTTCTGAAAGCCAAAGATACGCCGGACCTGGCGCTGGTACTGCGTTGGCGGAACGCCCACCATGGTTTGAAATTTCGAACTGAACGATCCCAAACTGGAATAGCCGACTTCAAGGCAGACTTCAGTGACCGTCATTTCTCCGGAGGCAAGCAAGTGGCGGGCGCGTTCCATTCGCCGGCGAGTAAGAAAGTCATGGGGCGTCTCGCCGAAGGTCGAGTGGAACAGGCGATGGAAATGAAATGGCGAGAGGCAGGCTTCGCGGGCGGCGGTATCGAGAAAAATTTGGGATTGGAACCCTTCTGCCAGAAGATCGCGCGCACGGCAGAGCTGGCGAAAAGTTTCGTCGTTGATCAACTTGGACGATGGATGCCGCTGCGGCATGGTTTTATTCTAACTGACAAGATGGCGCAAGAAAGCAACAGGAAAATAGCGAAAAAACTTTGTGATTTCCCGCCAGTCTTCCGCCACGATGCGCCGCGTTTCATTTAATATGCATCCGTGGCCATACGTGAAATTCATGTAACCGGATACCGCTCTGTACGCAGTCTGCGCCTGCACCTGAGTCAGATCAACGTGCTGACGGGCGCCAACGCTACCGGCAAGACTAACCTTTATAACTCCGTCTTTCTGCTGGCCAAGGCGGCCGCGGGCGGTTTTGCCCAGGTGATTGCGGAAGAGGGCGGCATGCCGTCAGTGTTGTGGGCCGGCGCGCGCAAGAGCCGTTCCATGGGGACGATCCGCATGGAAGGCGTGCGCATGTCGTTGGGCATTAAGACAGACACATTTTCTTATGAACTGGTCTGCGGCCTGCCGAAGCAGAGTTCAGGAGAGAAGTCGGCGTTTTCGCTCGACCCCGAGGTCAAGGAAGAGCGCGTTTGGATGGACGCGCCTCACGGGCTGAAAGTCACGTTCTTTGAACGCTCGCCCAAGGGCGCTTGGATTCTGGATAACGACGAGCGCCTGGCTGACTATTCCGGCGAACTGCTGCCGACCGAGTCCGTGCTTTCGCAACTGCGCGAGCCACATCTTTACCCTGAGCTGTCTTCATTGCGAACGGAGATGAGCCGCTGGCGCTTCTATCATCACTTCCGCACGGACGCGGAATCTCCGTTGCGGCATCCGCAGGTGGGCGTGCGCACGCCGGTGCTGGCCCACGACGGACGCGATCTGGCAGCGGCGCTCCAGACCATCAATGAAGTCGGGCAATCACAGGATTTGCATGAGGCAATCCGGCAGGCTTTCCCCGGCGCGTCACTCGAGATCGAACATGACGAAGACAACGGAATGTTTGCGGTGCTGCTGCGCATGCCAGGATTGCGGCGTCCACTGCGCGCGCGTGAACTTTCTGATGGCACGCTACGTTATCTCTGCCTGCTGGCCGCGTTGTTGAGCCCGCACCCGCCATCACTGCTGGCGCTCAACGAGCCGGAGACCAGCCTGCATCCTGATTTGCTGGAGCCGCTGGCAAAGCAGTTGGTGAATGCCGCGAAATACTCGCAGCTCTGGGTAGTCACGCACTCACAGAGGCTGGCGGAGTTGGTGGAAAAGTTTTCTGGCGAAGCGCCTATCAGCCTGGAGATTACAGGCGGAGAAACGCGCGTGATCGGCCAACGGACGGCGGATGAGAGTGAAGAGGAAGCAGGCTGAAAAGACAGCTCTTAGCCATTAACCAGTAGCTCTGAGCTTTTTTTTTCAGCTCGCGGCGTGGCCGGTGCTCTCCTAAAGAGCCTTTTCCCCCCAAAGATTACCCTAAAAATCTTTGCATAAGCTAAATACCAACCTGCTTCGCGCCAATAAAGGTGCTTAAAGCTTTCTTTGAATTTCCGGCTACCACTTCAGCAAAGAGAATTGCGATCGGGTCGAAGCCCAACTGACGAGATCCAAGAACAAGCTAACGGCTAAAAGCTAATAGATAACAGCTTATAGTTAAAAGGCTGATGCGTTACTTAAACACTGCAGCATCTCCTTGAAGGACGAAAGATAAGGAAGCCGGAAGATAGCTTACTAGAAATGGTCCCCTAAAATTGGATAGTCCTGCATTCTCTAAACCCATAGTCCAATTGCCATCTGTGCCTTGACCGGGACTTTAGTAATCATTGCTCAATCCTTATATCTTGACACTCTTTGTTGATACAAGCAAACTACCCGACGACCCTCCCTATATCTGCTGTTCATAACTCAACTGCATGAGAGGAACCTTAAACAATGCTTCGTTGTTTCCAAGTGCAACTGCTCATCTGTTTGTCGCTTGCTTTACCTGTTTGCGCCCAAACCAGCAATGCCATAATTTATGCTGACCTGAACACTAACCTAACCTACCAGCAAATGATCGATAGCCCCACGCTTTGCCCGTCTCCTGTCGGGGTTTCAACGCCTGGATGCACGATTTATGCCACTAGCCCCAATGCCAGTAAAAGCCTTGGGACAATCGATCCCGCGTCCAGCGGAACGCAAAAGACAGTTACTCTTTACCTTGGTCCCTTCACCTATACCGTCGATCACATAGTTATGCGCAGCGGGCTGCGAATCATCGGTACAGGAGCGGCCTGGAACTCGAATACAGGTACCCAGGGAACAAGACTTCAGTCTACGAATACTTCTAATTTCCCCATGTTTAAACTTCCCCAAACTGGAGATGTGAACCCCAACTCGCAGAGTACAGACATATACTTTTATGGTTTCGTGCTCCTTGGCGCAGCAAACAATACATCGCAGAGTGGCATTTGGGCTGATTGCAGCCAATTCAATAGCCTGTCAAATGGAGGCGCGGGGCTCATGAATTCCAGCTTCGAAGACTTATGGTTCTTCGGTTTCGCGGGCGATGCGATCGGACTTTTCGGCCCCAGCAATGAGCCCGGGGGACATGTATATTCGGCGAACCAGTTCCTTAGTTTTCGCAACATCAGGGCATTTCGACCCACCCCTCAATCTGGACCAGACCTGCGCATGGAAGGCTCCGATGGGCAGATAGACTGCATCAATTGTCTTCTTGATGGCGCAGGGCAGGCTGGCGACGGGTGGGCGAATGTATATATTGGAAATACTGGGGGAGGGAATCTTACTCCCTATTCCATTCATTTCTTCAATCTCACTTCGCAAAGCGCAAATGTTGCTGTTCAGATCCAGGGCGCCAAACATTTGACTTTCGTTGGTTCCCATCACGAGGCACTGAACGGCGGATATCTATTAAGCACTGAAAGCCCAAACGCCAACAAAAATATTTTGCTCTCCAATCCCTTCTTCGCCGGGAACGTGGGTACCGTTTCCGGGGGCTACATAATCAATGCAAACAACGCAACCAAGATCGCCCTGCAGAATCCGGAAGTTGACGGGGTTTTCAACATTATCGGCACTTCAGCCGGCAATGTGGTGGTCTACTAGCCAACCCGCTTATTCGGTCAATATCGCAGGGCGGCGCTTCCTGTATCTTTCAGGAAGCTCTGCCCTGCGGTAAGCAATTACGAAAGCGGATTGCGCGTAGGTGGAGTGGGAGGGTTACTTTAAGTGCTTCAACATTTCCTTAAATGCTGGAGTGCCGGACTTGCCCAGTAGTTCATAGATCATCATCTCTGTTGACGACAGCACCGCGCCGGCGGCCTGCATGCGATTCAGGCCCAGCTTCCAGTTGAGTTCTGCGCGGGAGCTTACGGCGTCGGCGGCAACGTGAACGTTCAACCCCTGGTTTAAGGCTCCAAGCACCGTCTGCGTGACGCAGATGTGTGATTCAATTCCGCATACAAGCAGGGTGGTACGGTTTGCCAGCTTACCGACAGCCGAACAGTATTCGCTGTTGCCGAAACAGCCAAACTCCAGCTTGTCCATGGGCTTGGTTTCCGGGAGCATCGAACTGATCTCTTCCACCGTCTTGCCCAGTCCTTTTTCATATTGCGTGCTCACCACGATGGGCAGAGACAGAATGTCTGCCAGGCGGATGAGCAATTGTGCATTGCGCAGCACGCGTTCTTTCTCAAAGATTTGCGTCAGCAGTTTTTCCTGAATGTCGATCACGGCAAGCGCGCAATCTTCCGGACGCAGCATGCGCCGCGCAGCTTCAGAATAGGGAGCGGTTTCGATGGGCGCGGTGACCATGAAGAAATTGTATATCTGTCTCCATCCGATTGCGAAAATCCATTTTATGTCGTCGAGGATCAGTCTCCAATTCAGCGAGGGGCTCATTCGCAATTAGGTCGGCCTCCCGCCACACGCGACACGAGCAGAGTGGTATCAGGTTACCGACTGGGAATCAACGAATGTCTTGGAATTCCCGGGGCATGTGTCTAGTTTGCCG
>JBAVUZ010000990.1:0-2440 GCA_049697035.1 Candidatus Angelobacter sp.
GAGCTGAAGGGGGATGCAGGGTTCCGGGAGTTGCTGGGGCAGGTGAGGCACACGGTGCTGGAGGCGCATGCGCACCAGGACGTGCCGTTCGAGAAGCTGGTGGAGGAACTGCAGCCTGAGCGCGACAAGGGACGCTCTCCATTGGTACAGGCGCTGTTCGTTTTCCAGAACATCAACGACCAGATCATAGAGCTTCCAGGACTGCGGCTGGCTGAAATTCCGGGTGAGCAATACGGGCAGCCCGCAAAATTCGAGCTGACGGTCTCGCTCCGCGAGCATCAAGGAGCGCTCGAAGGCACAATCGAATTCGATACCGGATTGTTTGCGCGGGAAACCATCACGGCACTGGCTGGCCGTTTTGTCCGAGTGCTGGAGCAGATCGCGCAAAACCCGGGCAGGCAGGTGTATGAAATTGCGATCCTGGAGCCGGCCGAGCGCCGGGAGTTGCTGGTCCGAGCCGATCAGGCCGCAATCGACCGTCCGCGAGTGTGCCTGCACGAATTATTTGAACTGCAGGCGGCGCGCACGCCAGAGGCGCCGGCGGTCAAGTACAAAGCCCGGCAGCTCACGTACGCACAGTTGAATCGCCGTACCAATCAACTGGCCCATTACTTGAGGAAGCAGGGAGTCGGGCCTGAGTCTCTGGTCGGCGTGTGCATGACGCGCAGCCTGGACATGGTGGTCGCGCTTCTGGGTATTTTAAAGGCGGGCGGCGCCTATGTGCCGCTGGACCCTGAATATCCGCCAGGCCGGTTGGCGTACATGATCAAGGATTCCGGCGTTTCCTTCTTACTGACCCAGGAGGCACTTACCGGAAGCCTTCCGGCAGCCGGGAGCCCCATTCTGTCTCTCGATTTCGATTGGGAGACGGTCGCAGAAGAACCAGCAGGGCCATGTGCAAGCGGCTGCCTGCCGGAGAATCCAGCGTATGTGATCTATACGTCGGGCTCGACGGGCCGCGCCAAAGGCGTGGTAAACGTGCATTCAGGAATTTGCAATCGATTGCTCTGGATGCAGGAAGCTTACGGCCTGAGTGCGGTAGACAGCGTACTGCAGAAGGCGTCGTTCAGCTTCGATGTTTCCGTCTGGGAGTTTTTCTGGCCCCTGATTACCGGGGCGTGCCTGGTGATGGCGCAGCCGGGAGGGCACAAGGACGCGGGTTATCTGGCAAACATCATCCAGCAGGAATCGATCACCACGCTGCATTTTGTGCCTTCCATGCTGAGCGCGTTCCTGGAGGAGCCGTCGGCAGCTGCATGCCATAGCTTGCGCTGGGTGATCAGCAGCGGAGAGACGCTGCCCAAAGCGGCGATGGAGCGCTTCTACAGAGCATTCCCTGAGGCGGAGCTGCACAACCTGTATGGACCGACGGAGGCTTCCGTCGACGTTACATTCTGGCGGTGCCAGCCGAAAGATGCCGGGGCCACAGTGCCGATAGGCCGGCCGATTTCGAACACGCAGATGTACGTGCTCGATGACGGTCTGGAACCGGTCTGCGGCGGCGCTGCGGGACAACTCTACATCGCGGGAACGGGACTGGCGCGGGGCTACCTGCGCCGTCCAGACCTGACTGCGAAAAGCTTCCTGCCCAACCCCTTCAGCACCGGACCCGGCGAGCGGCTCTATCGCACCGGAGACATGGCCCGGTGGAGGCCGGATGGCAATCTGGAATTCCTCGGCCGAGGGGACCATCAGGTCAAAATTCGCGGATACAGGATCGAGCTGGGCGAGATCGAGGCGGTGCTTCTGGAGCAGTCGGGCGTGGAGCAGGCCGTCGTCGTAGTGCGCCAGGACCAGTCCGGAGGGCAGCGGCTGGTAGCGTATGTCGCGGCAAAAAATACGGCGCCGCTGCAAAATGCCGACTTGGGCGCCGCGATGAAACAGCGGCTCCCCGATTATATGGTTCCGGCAGGCCTGGTGATCGTGCAAGGGGCGCTGCCGCTCACTCTGAACGGCAAAATCGACCGCAAGGCGCTGCCTGAGCCTTCCACGGAGCGGCGCTGGGTGCAGACGGAATACGTCGCACCGCGGCTACCGCTGGAAGGGCTGCTGACACAGTTGTGGGTGGAGACCCTGCGCGTGGATCGAGTAGGGCTGGATGATAACTTCTTCGCGCTTGGCGGACATTCGCTGCTGGCCACACAGTTGGTGGCGCGCATCGGAAGCGTATTGCATCTTGACATGCCCGTACGCAAGCTCTTCGACGCGCCCACCGTGCGGGAGTTGGCGAAAGTGGTTTCCCAGTTGAAGGAAACCGCGAGCGCGAACCGGAGGCCGGCATTCGCCAAGGCTCCCCGCGAAGAAGAGCTGCCGCTTTCCTATGGGCAGCAGCGGCTGTGGTTCCTGGACCAGTTCGAGCCGGGCAGCTCCAGCTACAACATGCCGTTCGGCCTGAGGCTGAGCGGAGGGTTGAACGAAGAAGCGCTGCGCTGGAGCCTGC
>JBAVUZ010000991.1:0-2325 GCA_049697035.1 Candidatus Angelobacter sp.
GGCGCTCAGGCTTCACCACTTCGCTATAGACTCCGGCGGATATATATTCCATGCCGTCTGGCGCACGCATGACGATGCGCCACGCGCCGCCGGGCCTCACATCCAGTTCGCACACCGGATTAGTAAAATTCTTTGGCCCCCACCACTGCGCCATTTGCTTTGGATCTGTCCAGGCTTTGAAGACTACGTCGGGCGGTGCGTCAAAGATGCGCGTGATCACCAGGCTCTGTTCCATGTTCTGGGCGATGTTGCTTTCGGCGGCCATACCTTACTCCTTGTTTGTTCTACTCGTATGAAAGTTCACGTCAAATATTGGGAAATAGTTTTCATAAGCCGTGCGTCTAGCGAAGAGATCCCCATTCTGGGCCTACTGTCCACCAGGACAGTGGCACTGGCGAAAGATGCAATTTATTTGCGCTAAAGCGCTCATTTGCTTTACCAAACTTGAGTCTATTCACGCATGCCGGCAAACAACTCTCTCTGTGTTTCCGTGTTTCTGTAAATGGCACTCAGCTTGCTAGTACTGGATGTATCGAAGGACAGGCTGATATGAGCTTGAGTAAATACAGGTTTTTGCGGTGGCTCCTGCAGAACGCTGCCAGACGGCACAGGGGTTCCGGCAAGGAGGATGTGATGGCGAAAGTGATTATGTTTTACGTTCCGGCAAATTTTCCGTTGTCCAACAAACAGTGGACGCCTGAAGAGTTGCGCGGCAAGATCATCAACTTCCCTGCCCGCACGACCCGCAAGTCGGCCTAGCAGCACTGGCTGGACTGCCTTCCGCTGCGTGTTACGCAAACCGGTTGGCGGCCCAGCCAGATTTTTATTTGTCTTCGTCATTAAGATTTGCTTTCCTTCTGTGCGCTTTCCAAATATGCATCCAGTTGTCCAGCACAGTGTTCCAGCCATGAGTGTGTTCCGGGATGGAACAATCTGCCAGCGCTTCAGCCGTTCAGGCTCGGCCCAGGCGGCAAAGACGAGATCGCGCGGCGCGTCAAAAGTACGCGTGATCGTGAGGTCGTTCTCAGTAGTATGAATGGCACGATTATTTTGTGCGTTGCTTGCGGACATGCTTCTTCTCCCGGGCGGATTTCTCTTTTTTAAGCGTTTGCAGATAGTCGTCGAGCCGGTCAAGGTTCTGCTCCCAGAATTGGCGATAGTGCTCCACCCAGTCGTGCACTTCCTTAAGCGCAGTGGGCTCCAGCCGGCGCGGACGCCATTGCGCTTCGCGCCCGTGGGCGATCAGTCCGGCGCGCTCCAGCACTTTCAAGTGCTTGGAAATGGCGGGCATGCTCATGTCAAACGGCTTGGCCAGTTCGGTGACCGATGCCTCGCCCGAGGCAAGCCGCGCCAGGATGGCGCGCCGAGTGGGATCGGCCAGCGCTGCAAAGGTGTTGCTCAGTTGATCAGACATATTTGGATTCGGCTACTCTGTGCTAAACCATTCGGTTAAATAACCTATAGGTTAAATACAACAGACAGAAAGGTGATGTCAAGGGTTAAGACACAGATTTTTGCTTTCCCTGCAAAAGATCGAGAATAGCTGCTCACCAGAACGTGGAAGATTTATGGGTGGAACAAACCGCAATATGACGATGGCGCGCTGGAACGCTACGTGCGCCAGCCTGACGACGCAGAAAAGACACACATTTGTTTCGCATAGCAGAGGATTTGACGGATTCGTCACCTTGATTGTGCTGGTGCCCGATCTGAATACCGCGTTCCTGTGGATGAAGAATTCAGAGCATTCGGGATTGACGGTGGGCAGGAGTGCTGAGCACGCGGTGATGGACTATTTTTTGCAGCCAGAAAAGTAACTTTTCGCGGATTTCTTTCCGCGCCCCTTATTTCATCTGCATCTTCTCGCTGGTCGGCGGGACCAGGCCCTTGATGCGCAGGTACACCACCACATTGCCATAGTGTTCCCAGGTATGCCACAAATTCCAGTTCAGCATTTCAAACCTGGTCGTATTGCTGCCGCCAAACTTGACGGTCTCTGCGCCGGAAGCATCCGTGAGGGCGTCATAGGCGCCATCGCAATATGCGAAAGCCTGCTTGAGCGCCGCGACCAATTCCGACTTTTTGGAGAGAGTATTCTCAATCTCTTTGTACGCTGCTTTCCGGGTTTCGCCTTTGGCTGGTGCGCACAGGTTATATTGGTCGTCGGCAACATGGGCTACCTGCTGGCCAAAGCTGCGCACGTCGGGCGATGGCTTGAATGCGTAATTTTCCTCGGGCATTTTTTCCGCTGCCCTGATGAAATAATCTTTTATGCTATGGTAGTCCCTCTTAACATCCGCGCTCAGGGGATTGCTTTGAGCCCAC
>JBAVUZ010000992.1:0-8465 GCA_049697035.1 Candidatus Angelobacter sp.
ATGGGCACCACTGGTCGCTTCCATGAAGTGTTTGTTGCTATAGGGTTCCCTCGCTACGCTCAGGATTTTCAGAAAAAGCTCTCCTACGCCGACAGCTTATCCAGTTCTTCCAACTGATTGCCTTCGCCGCTGCCGGTGAAGTCGGTAAGGCCCGTCACGGTGGCGAGACAGAGGCCCTGCATTCTGAAGAAGCGGGATTCAGGCTCGTCGGCGAAGCGAAGCATGTCAGGAAGGCTGGCCACCATGCCGCTCAGGCCAAAGTCGATGGTGCCGTGGGTTTCATAGGAAATCTCTTTTACCACGCCGCCGGGATAGTCCGTGCACAAAGCAGTTATGGTCTCAGCCGCGCCGCAAACCAGCGCGCTTACCGCCGCGCGCTTGTTCCGCCGCCAGAAAAAAGCAGCCATGCCGACGAAAGAAGCTGCCATTGCGTAGTCGATGATGGCGTGGGCTTTCGGCGTAATTACCTTGGGCATTTTGTTGGTGGTCCATTTGGCGGCTTGATCGAGTAGCGGCATGGGTTTCTCCCTCGGGAAGTTACTAAAAGAGATGGAGTCACAGCGCCGGAAGTTGTCTCCCAGCGCAATTGAGTAGAAACGTCCTTGGATTAAGCTGTGTGTCTCGCCAATTCCGAGCTCTTGACTGCAATGGAAATTTGCGGCGGATGCAGCAAAGTATTGTGTATCAGGCAATGATGCACGGCTTCTTCCACGCCGGCCTTGTGCTGCTCCGACAAGCCGACCGGCACATCAATATCTATGCGGAAATTGCCCAGTCGAGCCGGGTTCTTGAGTTTGTCGGCGTGAACGCGTACTACCGTGCCCTCAGTTGCCAGCTTGTGTTTGCGCAGGTACATAGCGGCGTAAAAGCCTGCACATGAGCCCAGAGACGCCAGCAGCAAGTCTGGCGGAGTCATGCCTTCGTCGTGACCGCCGCTTTCCACCGGTTGGTCAGAGAAGATTGTGTGCTGGCCGGCTTTGATTTCAAATTGAACGTCACCTAAATGTTCGACTAAGACTTCCATCATTGCCTCCCTCTAAGAGTCCGGTAACCCGCGCTCTTTTGCTCATTGACATGTTTTTTGAAAAAGGTTCCACGGCACCATTATCTTTGAGCTATAGGAATGGGCGCAGTGCGCGCCGTCACGCATATGCGCCGCGACCAAGTTGATGCTCTGGGAGAGCTTATTTACGCCCGGAACCACGTCGGCAATTCGATTTGTAGGGAGGATTTCGGGCAACTAAAACAGAAGGCCGGCGGCATGGCTGCCGTCGCGGGCGCTTTCACGCGTGACGCGTTTTAAACCATGAGCGCAGAGCGTTTTGATCTCATGCAACTTACTTGTTTGCCACCATCTTGTCCCACACCTGCCAGAATGCCTTCATTTCTTCCGGCTTGCCCAGTGAGATTCTTGCGAACGTGTCCATGGGCGGGAATGGGCGGCCGATACGGATGTTGTTGTTCTTGAAATAATCGATCACGGTGCGGATGGGGCGTTGCGTGTTGAACATCACAAAATTTGTCCAGGAGGGAATTCCCTGGAGTTTGCGCAACGCTGCCTGACGCTGAAATTCGTCGCGGTCAAAGCCGTTCCGCAGCACGGCTGTCTGGTGCTCATCGTCATTCGCAAGGGAAGTTATGCCGGCGCGCAGGGCCAGGATGTTGGTGCTGTCCTCCAGTTTGTGGGCCGCCATGGCTTTGCTGTTTCTGGCCGACGTAACCGCATATCCCAGCCGCAGGCCGGCCATGCCGTAAATCTTGGAAAACGTGCGGGCCACAATCACGCGGTCGGGGTCAATGGGAGTTGCCAGGAAAGAGATGTAGTCGGCGGCCACAGGGACGAAGTCATGATAAGCCTCATCCATTAGCACATACGTATCCGGTGGCAGGTTGCGGATAAAGATTTCCAGGCTCCGGCGCGGCGTGACGCTGGCCGTGGGATTATTGGGGTTGCAGACGTAAATCAGCCCGCCATTTTTCCCTACGGCTTCCGCCATCTGTACCAGCTGGTGTGAATAGGAGGCGGCAAGAGGGACCTTGACCACCTCGGCGTTTGCGGCCCTGGCATAAAATTCAATCGCCTCAAATGTCGGCGAAGCCATCACAAGCTTTTTGCCGGGCCCGGTAAACGCGCTAGCGGCCATCTTGAGGATCTCAGTCGATCCGCAGCCAAGCGTTACCTGATCGGCTTTTACGTTGTGCATGGCGGCAATGCGCTCAATCAGCTTGTCATATCCCTTGTCCGGATAGCGGTTGGCGTCCTGGAACGGGTCCTTCATGGCCAGCACGCTGGGAAGCGGCCCGTAAGCATTTTCATTGCTGTTGAGCAGGATAGGCCCGCCCGGCTGCGGCGCGCGTTGAGGTTCTGCCCAGCTCAGCAGTTCGGTGGGAAGGCTTGCGGTGGCGGCCACGGCAGCGCCAAGTCCGGCGGTCTTGAAAAACGATCTGCGGGAAAGCATGGCAGGAATTGTACTCTGGCGGGCGGGACGTTTTCTACGCTGTTATTGAAGAGCTACAAACCACAAAGGACACAAAGGTTCACGAAGGAGCTGGAGCTTCAAAGAAGCTACATCTTCGTGTTCCTTTGTGTCCTTTGTGGTTAACTCGGTTTTCGGCTACGCGGCTTTGGCTTTTTCGTTGGCGCGTTTCGCGGTTTCGCACAACGCCAAAAAACCCGCAGAGTCGTTCGTCGCAATATCAGCCAGGATCTTGCGGTCCAGCTCCACGCCGGCCTTCTTGAGGCCGCTGATGAACTGGTTATAGCTGATCCCCTGGGCACGCGATGCCGCGCCGATGCGGACGATCCAGATGGACCGGTACTGGCGCTTTTTCTGCTTGCGGCCGCTATAGGCGAATTTTAGACCACGTTCCACCGCTTCTTTGGCGGCGCGATGGAGTTTTGATTTTGTTAGAAAATACCCGCTGGCGCGCTCAAGTATCTTTTTGCGGCGCTGGCGGCGTTTAGTACCACGTTTTACGCGAGGCATCTGTTGCTCCCTTTTTGTTGCCGGATTTCCGGCGGTTAGCGCGGCTGCAGGGAAGGTTTTAGGTCCCTGTTCACTCGCGGTGAACGCAATCTTTTCTGACGGCGCTCGTTTTTTCAGGTCCGGCCTCAGCGCTGGCTTGCGTCAGGCGGGCCGAACTCTGTCCCTAGTAAGGGATCATCCTCTTGACCTTTGGCGCGTCAGCCGCACTTACCAGTGTGTCGGTATCGAGATGGCGTTTGCGCTTTGTATCCTTGGAGGTAAGAATATGGCGCTTGAACGCTTTACCGCGCTTGATCTTGCCGGTCGCGGTCTTCTTAAAGCGTTTAGCTGCGCCTTTGTGGGTTTTTAGTTTAGGCATAAAAATCTCTCGGCCGCTTTGCGGCCTCGGCAATTAGCATTTGGCAATTGGCAAAACCAAAATCCAGCTACGGTCTTGGTCCGCTCTGTGCTGGGGGCTGCTGCGGCGGTTTGTCCTGCTTTTTTGCGCCGCCAGGCACCTGTTTCGGAGGAGCCAGGATCACATGCACAGTATTGCCTTCCATGCGCGGCCTGAATTCCACAATCCCTTTGTCGCCGACTTCAGTTACCAGACGCTCCAGGACTTTTCTTCCCAGATTCTGGTGGGCCATTTCGCGTCCGCGGAAGCGCAGGCTGGCTTTCACCTTGTCGCCTTCCCCAAGAAACCGCAAAACATGGTTTCTCTTGGTCACGTAATCGTGCTCATCCACGTTGACGCTGAACTTTACTTCCTTCAGGACGATCTGTTTCTGGTTCTTTTTGGCTGCCCGTTCCTTTTTTTCCTGTTCGTAGAGGAATTTGCCATAGTCCATGATGCGGCACACAGGCGGCACCGCGGTGGCGGAAATCTCTACCAGATCAAGACTCTGTTCCCGGGCCTTTCGGGTCGCATCCTGCGGCGTCATGATGCCAAGCTGCTCGCCGTCCGCGCCAATCACGCGTACTTCGCGTGCGCGGATCCGCTCATTCATCTTAATAAAGCGTTTATCTATGCGATCCTCCTGAACCCTCCCGGCAAACTCACGGTTTTAGTGGAATTGCGGGGGGCGCCACATACGTGGCAAGACAGTGAAAATTATAGCATGGGTGGATGGCCGGACACTGTTCTACTTCAGCGCTGTTTGTTGCGAAACTGCTTCCTGCGACCCGTTGTGGGAATTTTTTCTCCTGGCGCAATTACGTGAGCAGCAAGAAGCCGCTGGGGAAAGTCCCTGGGATTTAATGTCACCAGGAAATCTGCCGCCCCTTGTTCGGAACACAGGCAGAAAGGATCATCGCCGGGATCTGGCGAAATGCTTGCCCCGGAAGAGACAGGAATGAACTCGCCCTCTTCATTTAAGAGATTAACGATTCTGCCGATCGTCGAGCGACGGACGCCAAGGCGGCGCAAGACAGTCTTATATTCCAGAATGATTTCGTCCGTGACAAGCCAGATGAATGTGCCGTTTTCGATCCAGTCCCTAAGCATTCTGGCGCTGGTGTTTTGAAGCCCGATCTCTGCGAGCTTGAAACCAGCAATTCCAGCTATCAGTACCGAGGTATCGACCACGCCTCTAGGCTGTTTTCGTTTTGGTGCAGGCAACGATGGTGATCTCTGGTAGTTTCTTGCGGGTTGAACTGGGTTTGCGAGGACCGGACACGTCGTCAGAAGATTGCTTCATTGATTGCTTAGATTGTGACAGCGTGTCCGGCGCTGGCCGCCGTTTTCTGTGTGCCAGCATCTCTCGAGTTTTCCGGACCGTCTCTAGAATCTCTTCCTTTGAAACATCTCGCATCTCAGTGGAAGCGGCCTCCAGGCTGCGCAAAAAATCTTTCTTCCATCCCGTTTTTTTACGGCCTCGAGGAAGGTCCCGGCTGACACTGGCACGGGGCAACTGCCTCTCCAACTCCATTGCAAGCGAATGAAGAGGAATTCTGATTTCCACCGCATCTGTGCCACTGGCCGGGCGTGAACGAAGGGAAACATCCTTCAGTTCACTTAATCTGCCACTGGTTAAATTTGGCGAGAGCGCCATGGTGAATCTTGCCAGGAGATCACTGGAGCTGCCCAGCGAATCCTTGAGATAAAAAGCAACTTTAGCTTGCAAGAGAAGGCCTGTGTCAAACCAGCAGACTCGATTCCGCTGCGCCGGGCGCAGCACTCCGAACTGCACCAGGTTTTGCAGGTCTTTGGGTGAGACACCAAGGACGGCGCTGGCCTGCTTCAGTTTGAGTTTGACATTTTGCATGAATAACCATCTAAAATATAGATGGTATATGGCAAGAAAACAACAGAAATCTTCAGTTCCTGCAGTGGGGCTTCATTGGCCGTCTATGCGTGCGGTAGGTCGGGCGTCAGTGCTGACGAAATTCAACTGCCCGCAGCGTTTCGGTGCGGGGAATCTGATTTTCAAACAGCGAGAGTAGTTTGTTCCATCGCCACGGCCATGAGATTTTCATCACCCACTCCTTCAATCTCGACTTTCATCCACTGATTTGCCTCATGCCGCCCGGAAATTTTGATTTTCAGAAAATTGTCACTCAGAGCTTCTGTCCAGCCGTCGCCTGCAGACTGAAGCGTGATCACTTTTAGTGAACGTCCCACAAAGCTTTGGCGGAAAGCGCGGTTCTTCTCGGCGGCCAGCTCGCGCAGAATTCGATTGCGTTCCCGCGCCACGTGCACCGGCACCTGATCTGGCATCGCCGCTGAAGGCGTACCCGGTCGCGACGAGTATGTGAAGACATGCAGATAGGTGAACGGAAGGTGTTCGATGAAGCTGCGGCT
This sequence comes from Candidatus Angelobacter sp., assembly GCA_049697035.1. GTDB lineage: Bacteria > Acidobacteriota > Terriglobia > Terriglobales > Acidobacteriaceae > Angelobacter. The sequence continues at coordinate 5,770 of JBAVUZ010000992.1, forward strand.
TTCTTCAAAGAGTTCATCAGTTTCGCCGGGGAAGCCCACCATGACGTCCGCGCCGATTGCCGCGTCCGGCATGGCTTCATGAATCTTTCTGATTTTCTCAGCGTAGTGCCATGGGCGGTACTTTCGGTGCATTCGCCGGAGAATGCGGTCACTGCCGGATTGCAGAGGAACGTGCGCATGTTTGGCGATGCGCGGCGAAGCGGCGACCAAAGAGATGAGGTCATCGCTCCAGTCCATGGGTTCGACGGAACTGACTCGAATTTTTTCAATGTCTGTGTGATCTAAAAGCGCGCGGATGAGTTCTTCAAACCTCTGTTGCGGCTTGAAGTCGCGGCCCCAGCGGCCCAGGTTGATACCACTGAGCACAACTTCACGATAGCCCGCCGCGACCAGCGCATTGGCTTCTGCGATCACGCGATCGAGCTTCATCGAGCGGCTCTGGCCACGAACGCTGGGAATAATGCAGAATGAGCAGCGGTTATCACATCCATCCTGGACCTTGAGATTAGGACGCGTTTTTTCCGCGATGCTGTCGCCGGCGAAAACGGGCGCAGCGATTAGCTCTGTGTGGGCGAAGATATCGCCAACGAGAGTGAACGCCGGGGCAGAGAGGACCACCGTTTCAAGAGAGACAAAATTCTGCAGTCCACTGTCATGAATCCCAGGGTCGCCAAACCCATGCTCCAAGGAAGAGTTCTCAAGGGATTGAGACTGGAGTTCGGGTTGGAATCCTCCGCCGGCAGCAATCTCCGCTACGCGATGCTTATGAGAATTTCCCACAACCCAGGTCACGCCCGGTAGGGCGGCAATTTCATGTGGCGCGCGCTGAGCATAGCAGCCCGTGACCATGATTTTTGTCGCTGGATTTTCGCGATGGATACGGCGGATGGAAGCGCGGGCGTCCTGATCGGCGGCTGCGGTAACTGTACAAGTATTAAGTACGACCAGGTCAGCTTCCCGCGCTGAGTGAGCTTGTGACAAGCCCTGTGTCGCAAGCTGGCGCTCTAAGTCGGCCCCATCCGCCTGAGTGGCGCGGCAGCCAAAACTTTGGACAAAAAAACGAGGCACGGAAGGTATTATAATGGGATTTCCGAAGCAGCACGCGTGCAGCAGCTCACAACCAATACCAATGCTGGCTGCATCTTATTAGCGCGATTTAAAGCGATTTCAAGTTCCCCTTGGAGTTCACATGAAACGCCGCATTCTGTTGGTTGATGACGAACTGGCCATACTGCTGACGCTCAAGACCATTCTGGAAATTCACCATTTTGAGGTGGAAACAGCGAGCTCAGCCAAGGAGGCGATTGGCAAGTTGAAGGCCAATGTTTACCACATGGTTATTACCGACATGAAAATGGAGCATGACAAGGCCGGTTATGACGTGATTCGCGCGGCCAAGAAGACGGAGTACAACCCCGCAGTGGCCATTTTGACGGCCTATCCCCTGCTGGGCGGCGACTGGAAGACGCAGGGCGCAAACTCCATGCTGGTGAAGCCCATGAATACAGACGACCTGCTGCGCCGCATTGAAGTGCTCTTAATCCAGCATGAAGATCAGAAACAGGAGACAGTCACAAAGCCCAGCGCCAAGGGAAAAGCCTCGCAGGCAGCCAAGAAGCCTGCTTAAAAGTCCCCAAATAGACGCAGAGAAGCACGCGTCCTCTAAGAACACACCCCAACCCCGGAGCCCAAGGGGCCTGATTACTGAGAAAATTTTAGTTAGGCAGTAGCGGCGCTCGTCTTGCGCTGCTGGAAGCACTCGCGGCAAAAAACCGGGCGGCCCTGCGTAGGCTTGAACGGCACGGTGGTTTCCCGCTGGCATCCGGAGCAGACGGCCTTGGTTTCCACTCTTTGGTAGTTGCCGCCGTTTTGCGGCAGTCCCAGTGCCTGGGCGCGTTTACCCTTGCAGTTTTTGCAGCGTTTGGGTTCGTTTTTGAATTGTTTATCGTGGAAGAAGAGTTGTTCGCCAGCGGTGAAAACGAAGTCGGCGCCGCAATCCACACACTTGAGAACTTTGTCCTGGAAGTCCATTTTGAGAGTGCCCCCTTTTCCTGCATTCACGCCCCAGGAATCCGGCCAGAGCACAAACGTGACTCATATGGAAGTCCCAGAAGTGAATCCCTACCCGTCGGGTTCGGCCCACGCGGCTCACGCCGTGTTTACAACAAAATCTAAGAGACAAGTTCCGAATAAAAGACTGCCGACTGCTTTGTATGACACCAGACTATCGAGGGAACGGTCGTATGAACAAGCTGAGTTTTGCAGCGTCTTTAATCCAAGTCAAGGGGTAAGTTAGGGAAAACACATTAAAAATGCGCGGTAGTAAAGTGTCTTATTTTGAGACGGATAGGGTGTGCAAACGTTTTCCTAAAACTTGCTTTAACAGCGGTACCGGGGCGATGACGGCTGGCCAAGATAGAATCAGTGCCTTAGAAAAGGCCTCTTGGAGCGATCTGAGGCGAGGTGATCTTTGTGCGCGATCCAATCTGGATTCTGCTTATTTCCGTTTGCCTATCGGCGTCAGTTGTTGCCGCAGGACAGACAGCAGCCCACGATCTTAAGATCACCACACGGCAGAGCTACAGCGGAAGTGCATATACGACCACGACCTATTACAGCGGCGAGAATTCAAGATCGGAAACGCAGATCATTTCCGGGAGAGTGAAGGGTCATCATCGAGCCGTCATCCGGCGGAA
>JBAVUZ010000993.1:0-2198 GCA_049697035.1 Candidatus Angelobacter sp.
ACACAAATCGCCTTCTATAGAAGGCGACCTACTACAGAAAGGCGACCCATGGCTGCCCCTGATTTTAGCAGTGTCCCTAATTCCAGCGGTGTATCCAAACCGCAGGTCTACGATCTCCTCAACCGTCTTAACGCAGCGTTCGCCCGCGTCCACCGCAACATGGAAGCATTGGAGCAGGTCGGCATTTTTGATCCACTCATGATGCAGGGCCTCAGCCGCCAGCATGAGAAGCTTCGTGCAGGCGCGAACTGCCATCTGCTGGGGGCCATGCGCCGCATTGAAGAACGCGACCGCGAGCGATTCTCACAGCCACCCAATGAGGAAACCCCAAACCCCTAAACAAGCGACCCGCCGCAAGGCGGGTTTGTTGTTTCAAAAAGAAAGCGGATAGCTTCCCCGTTTCATCCGACAATTTGGAGTTGGCAGCGGCATTTTTGGCTGAGTTCTTGCTTGACTTTAAAGCGAACAAATGGTAAAGTCATGCATTGACCTCCAGGCGGAAGTGTGCCCTGGAGGGTGATCTTTGAAAACAAGCATTCAGCGATGAGCATTCAGCACTCAGCGAAAGTACGAGCATTGCGACCCTCTGCCGACCGAACAGTTAAAACGAAAAAACGGGCTGAAACTGGACCAAATCGGACCGCTAAAAAACCTGAAAAAAGGCTTCGACCGTTCGGTCAACCGCTCGGTCGAATTGCAGTTGTGCGTTTGTTTTCAATAAAACGCTATGGGGGGTGGGTCACTGGCTGAGGGTACATCGGCAGAGGGACGTAAAATCGTCGGGATTGCCCGAGGCGCGATTTATGCGCTGTGGATAAGTTCCGGGTGAGCAAAGAAAAGATTTTATTCCTTTGCGCCGCAAGGCGCTGAGCAACTGGGACTTTTCGCCGTTGGTGGGTTTCCCCGAACCGCGCCACAAAGATAATTAAATAAAATCAGGGCCGAATATTTTTTCAGAAACCTCTATTTTTTGCCCTCTAAACATACTCTTAGTAGAGTAACGCGCAAATCTTCTTGGGGAATTTTGAAAGCCTCAGAGGGATTTGAAGGTTCTGCCGGGCAAGTGTGTTGTTCCAAAGGGCTCCGCGCAAACTGCTGAAAAGGAAGAACATGCCCCATACATTACGGACAGCCGAACGCTGGTATATTGCAGAGCTTACTGAAGAAGTAACCCTTGAAGGCGATCCACAGAACCTGGTCCATAAAAAGACGCGTGTAATTTTTGCGGATTCCCCGCAGGACGCCTACGAAAAGGCGCTCTCCATGATTACCGAGCATGAAATCAGCTATATCAATGAGCACCATAAGGCCATTCGTACGCGCTTCTGGGGGCTGCGCGAATTGAACCTTTCCAATGAAGACATGGACCGGGCCGGCATGCTGCCGCAAGACCGTATTGGCACGGCGCGCCGCAGAAATTCAACCGGGCTCTCACCAGAACAGCAATTCGCCCTGCTGATGTCGATTAAGCCTGGGGCTCTTCCTAATTAGGCCCCGCCGGCGAATCAGACGCTTCAGGCTTTGGAAACAACACTGAAGCCAGCACTGAAAGGCCCAGCACACCCGCCACCACCGCCAACGCAGCCCACGTAGGGACGTGGTACCTTTCCGGCAACAGCATCTTGGCGCCAATAAAAATCAAGACCACGGATAGCCCGTAGTTCAGGTAGTGGAAAAGCTTCATCATCCCCGCCAGAGCAAAATACATGGAACGAAGGCCCAGAATGGCGAATACGTTGGACGTGTAAACGATAAACGGGTCGCGAGTGATGGCCAGGATGGCCGGAATTGAGTCCGTGGCGAAAAGAATATCAGTGGTTTCTACCACCAGAAGGACCACAAAGAGGGGCGTGAACAGGACCCTGCCTTGACGCCGGACAAAAAAGCTTTTGCCCTCATAGCTCTCAGTGAGCGGCAGGAAGCGCCGGCAGAATTTCAAGACGATATTGCGGGAGGGGTCCTGCTCCTCATCACCTTTGCGCATCAGTTGGAAACCGGTCCAGATAAGGAAAACGCCGAAGGCATAGAGGATCCAGTGGAAGCGCTGCACCAAAGCCACGCCGACCCCGATGAAAAGTCCGCGCATGACGAGTGCGCCGATAATCCCCCAGAACAGCACGGTCTTTTCTTCTTCAGGCGGGACTCTAAAGTAGGCAAACAGCAGAATGAAAACAAATAAATTATCAACGCTGAGCGCT
>JBAVUZ010000994.1:0-8756 GCA_049697035.1 Candidatus Angelobacter sp.
GCGAAGAAGAGCGCCGGCAAAAAAAGCGGCGGCTCTCGCGGCAAGAAAGCGCCTGCGAAAAAAGCTGCGAAGAAGAAAGGCGGAGCAAAGAAAAAATCCGCCAAGAAAAAGTAATAGACTGGCAAGACTTTAGTGAAATGCAAAAGGCCGCGAGAGGATCGCGGCCTTTCACTTTTGTCGTTGCGCTCCAAAAACGTCAGCGGGTGGCGCGATCCGATTCAAGGCAAAGTTGCTGGAAGTGTCGGGCGTTGGCGGTTTCTCGATCTGCCAGGACGGCCATGGCTTCACAGTTTGCCTCCGCTCGAATCCGGGAAAGCAGATTGTAGATGGCATGAAGGCTTTCTAAGGAGGAGAAGCAAGTGATCTTCTTTAGCTCTTGCAGGCCGTGTATGGCCTGTTCAAGCCCGGTGTTCATCTCCGCCAGGCTGCGGTAGGCGTGGGCCCTTACCGGCATCAGGTCTGTGCGTTGGGGTTGAGGTTGCGCAAGGTGGATGGAGCGTTTAGCTTTGTTCGTAGCCATGATTGCCTCTCCTAAAGGCGATTCTGGTTAGGGCGCGTTCGGTGTTTGTAGCACCGGGCGCTGCCCGATTGGGTTTAGCTCTTGGCCATTGGCTCTTGGCTTTTGGCCGGTTGTGGTTACTTCTTCTTCGGTTTACGAGTTTTGTGTGACACAGCCGCCCTTGGCTGTGCGTTTTCTTTTTCACGAAGTTTGGAATATCGGGTTTTCCTGCCGTTGGCGATCTTCGGCAGGAGTTGGCGGACGTGTTCGATTTCTGCATCGGTCCACATGCGAACTATTTTTTTGCCGACCTTAATGGTTTCGGGAGGTAAGAGTTTTCCATCGGCGAGATATTTCGCCAAAGTGGAATGATCAATTCCGAGTTTCTTTGCCGCTTCGCGAGTGGAGTGCCTAATCATTCTCCAACAGTGTTGATGATAGCATTTGAGGTGTCAAGAAGAAATTGATGGGGGATCGCAAGAAACGAAGAAAGTAAAGCGAGTGATTAATTTTTTAAAGCGCGGCTTCGTTGCACTTCTCTCCAGTAAGCCAAACCGGCTGCAACCCAACACGCGAAAAGCGTGCGTCCCAGGAACCCCCTCTGCTGAGAAGCGCCTGCGCGAGCCCACAACTAATAGGAAGGGGCCCCTTTTATTAGCGTTTTCTAATTAACGCCAGACGCAGTTCCAAAATGGAACTACTTTGGTACTAACGTAATAGCAACCTGGAATGTGCGTGTTGTTCACGTGCATCAGCCCCCCAATAATGCCTGCTGGCTGTGAGAAGTTCCAGATACAGCTTAAAGGAAAGGCAAAACTGCATGACCTCACTGACTCGAAGCATAGCGGTGGTATTTCTCTCTCTGGTTGCCGCTGTGTCGGCTTTCGGAGCAAACAACAGCATAACCGTGGCGCTGACGCCCGATGGACTTTCGCCGGAGCAAAGACTGCCGCTGCAGAACTACCTAAAACAATACATGGGGCGCGATGTGAAGCTGGTTACGCTCAATTCATATGCGACCACATTAGATAGCCTGTCCAGCGGATCTATCGACTTCGCATGCCTGGGAGGAGTCACGTATGTGCGTGGCCACGCCAAGATGGGGCTCGTCCCCCTGGTGCAACGAGACAGCGACGTGCAGTTTCGCGCGCTTATCATTGCAAATGCCAGCAAACAGATCTACTCACTCAACGACCTTAAAGGGAAGCAGTTTGCCTTTGGCGATATCAACTCAACGAGCGGGCACGTTATACCCTACCTGGAAATGAAACGCGCGGGAATCAACGCGGGCACGGACTTTGACGTTCGATACAGCGGAGAGCATTCAGCCACGGTGAAGCTGGTGGAAATGGGAATCGTGGATGCGGGCGCGGTTGATGAGACCGTCTACAACGCCATGATCAAAGACGGCAGGGCAGACCGGAATAGACTACGCGTGATCTATACCACCAAGCCGTTCGTGGATTACGTGTATGTGGCCCGCCGGGGCATGTCAGATGCGGAGCGGGACAAATTTGCGGCGGCGTTGCTGGCACTCAAAGAAGGAAAGAACGACGATGTGCTGAAACTCCTGCGCGCCAGCAAATTCATTAAAGCGAATGACGGAGAATACTCCGCAATTCGAGAGGCCGCGCAGGAACTGAAAATGTACTGATAAAGCGGGTCTTTTCCACGGCGGCGATGCGTGACCAGGTCGCCGCCAGTTATCGCTGGGCCAGCAACTCAGCAACCATTACCGCAGGGTTCTTGGAGCGGACATTGCGGAGGGTGCGCAGGAATTGCGCCTGACTAAATCCCGCCTGGAGAAATTCGCGAAGGAAGGCCCCGCCTTCCTTTGCACCTGCAATTCAAGCAAACCAGTTGCTTTCACTGGCGTGATTACCTTCAGGCGGCGGCCCGGCCAGAATCAGCTCAGCGACATACGCGCGCCCATGGGGACGGAGCACGCGCGCAAGCTCAGAAAAAATTTCCTTTCGTTTGGGATTCAGGTTGAATATCCCATTCACCAGGGCCACGTCAATGCTTTCATCGGCCAGTGGAAGACATTCAGCATCACCCTGCTGAAATTGAAGATGAGGGAGGTTGACAACTTCTTTAGCCGCGCGCGCGCGAACCAACATAGATTCGCTAAAGTCGATTCCGATAACCCGCCCTGCCGGTCCTACTCGCCGCGCAGCAATTATCGAGTCCATGCCCGCGCCGCAACCGAGATCGAGAACAGCAGCGCCGACAGGCAAATCCGCGAACAAAGAAACGTTTGACACGCCGGCAAACGCTTCCACAGACGACCGTGGCAGGTTATCCAGCACTTCAGATGGATACCCCAGATTCTCAGCCAATTCCCGACCTATGGGAAATGGATGCTTCTGCTCCGGACGGCTAGCTGCCGCCGAATAGGCCCCATTGACTTTAGCTCGAAGGAGCTCTGCCGTTGCGAGTGTTGGCTGAGAAGCGCTCATTTGGTCCCCTTGGTCTTGCAATTTCTTTTTGCTACAACAACTATATACAAAGGCAGTATGGGTCAGGCAAGCACAAATAGTATTGCGTTAGAAGTATTCTCAAGCAACCTTGTTCGCGCGTTATTCTGAAATCAGAAAAGGCCGTTCCAAAATGGATCAGACGGCTAAGGTGATCTTCGTAGGCAAAAAACACCTCACATATTGGTTGTTAAGATGTTCTAAGCGTGTAGTTTCCGATTTTCGGAAATTTGTTATTGGCTATTATGCTTATGAGAGATACGCACCTATACTTGCGCTTCCTAATAGGGAGAACAAGGCCAGATGCGTAAGAACCATCGGACGGTGGTCGCATTCATATCACTGTTCTTATTATTCCAGGTGGCGATAGGGGCCGATACTGTTGCAGTCAACGTGGGCATGGTTCCTGATGCCGGAGCGACACAGGTTTCCATCAAAGAAAAGGCCCCGCTCAAGGCATATTTAGAGCAAAAGCTGGGACGTCCGGTCAACTTGATCGTCCCCACAAATTACAATGCCACGGTTGAAGCCCTGGGCAACGGCTCACTTGATTTTGCTTATCTCGGCGGACTCACCTACATCAAGGCCCATGCCCGGTACAATGTGGTGCCGCTGGTACAACGCAGTACCGATTTACAGTTCCGCGCCTACTTTATTACGTCCTCCAATTCCAGCATCCATTCATTGGGTGATCTGAAAGGGAAGACGTTTGCTTTTGGCGACATCAACTCCACCAGCGGTCATGTGATGCCGTATCTGGAGATGCGCCAGGCGGGTGTGGATCCTAATACCTATCTGAAATATCGCTATACCGGTAGCCATCCAGCCACGGCCAAGGCGGTGGAATCGGGCGCGGTTGACGCCGGCGCTCTGGATGAAACCGTCTATCAGTCAATGATAGCGGAAGGCAAGCTCGATCCCAACAAGGTACGCATCTTCTATAAGTCAAAGCCCTTCGTGGATTATGTATGGGTAGCTCGCAAGGAAGTTGATCCGGCGACGCAGGAAAAGTTTGCCCAGGCTTTCACCGATCTTAAAGAGGGCCAGGACGAGGAAGTTCTCAATATTCTCCGTGGCAAGAATTTTGTTCGAGCTAACAATGAGGAATATACGGTTTTGCGGCTGGTAGCCGCGGACCTGAAGATGTTTTAAGTTACAAAGGCCGCAGGCTTCTTTGAAGAGGCAGGCCTGGTTCTTCCATACCCCCATGCTTGAGATACGTAACCTCGTTGTTCGCCGTGACCACAAAAGCCCCCGCGTGCTGAATCAAATTTCCCTGAGCGTAAACCGGGGCGAGAAGATCGCCATTCTTGGACCAAGCGGCGCGGGCAAAACAACGCTGTTTCGCACTATCAGCGGATTTCTTCCTATACTTGCGGGAAGCATTTGCGTGGATGGAGTTGAAGTGAGCGGTTTGCGCGGCCGCCGTTTGCGAAATTTGCGTTCCCAGATAGGCATGATTTCCCAGAGACACGATTTGGTGGACAGGTTGGGCGTGCACCAGAACGTGATGGCAGGAGCGCTGGGACGCTGGACAACGCTTCACGCGCTAAGATTTTTGCTGCGCCCAAAGGCCGCCGAACTGGAAGAAGCCAAACGGGCGCTCTCCCGCGTGGCCCTGGAACGCAAGCTGCGCTCGCGCACCTCTGATCTCTCTGGAGGCGAACACCAGCGGGTAGCCATTGCGCGGGCCCTGGTGCAACAGCCCCTGGTATTGCTGGCCGATGAACCAGTGGCCTCTCTTGATCCTATTTTGAGTGGGCAAATCCTTGCTCTTCTTTGCAGCCTTGCCAATGAGAACGGCTTTACGCTGCTGTGCTCTCTGCATCAGCCTGACCTTGCGTACGAATACTTTGATCGCGTCATCAGAATTGAAGCCGGCAAGATTGCTTCCGACGAACCACGGCAAGCTGCAGCTAGTCCGGCAGTGGAAGTAGCAGTAGGGGCCTGATGTCTGGACTGGAAAGCGCTCTTTCCCTGTTGCGCCAGTTTTTTCCGCCAGACCTCTCTTTTTCCTATACCAGGGCTGAAGCCGCTCCCCTGTTTGAAACGCTGGAAATCGCGGCGGGAGCGATGTTCTTGGCGCTTATTATTGGCCTGCTGTTTTCTCTGATCATCGGCGCGCGACTGCCGGGCTCACGGGCGCTCTATGCGCTGCTGACCACGTTTCGCTCCATCCCGGACCTTACCCTGGCAATCTTGTGTGTGGTGCTGGTAGGCCTGGGACCTTCAGCCGGCACGCTGGCACTGACGCTTTTTTATTCTGCCGCGATGGGCAAGATATTCGCTGACCTATTTTCTTCAGCCGATCCTGGCGCGATTGAAGCGCTGCATGCAACCGGCGCCACGCGCAGCATGATCGCATTTTATGGGCTCCTGCCTTTGCGCTTGAAGGACCTGCTTACCTATGGCGGCTACGAGTTTGAAAGCGCTATTCGCGCTTCAGTAATTGTGGGAGCAGTGGGCGCGGGAGGCATTGGAACGGAACTAGTCGGGTCTCTAAATATGACCGATTACCATCGCGCCACCACGCTGATCATCATGCTGGTGGCGTTGATTGCCGCCGTTGACTTTCTTGGCTTTTATGTGCGCAGACAACCGAAGCTCCTGCTGGTGCTGGCCGCGTTTGGCGCCGTTGCCGCGTGGCACCATTGGCCACACCTGATGGTAGTAACGCAGGCGTTGAAGACCTTTAGGACCATGGTGCCTCCGCAACTCCCGGCCGAAGCGCTGCGCGAGCTGCCTACTCTGATTGGCCAAACCCTGTTGATCGCAATTGGCGGAACGCTTATGGCAGTGATCTGCGCCCTGCCGCTGGGAGTGGCCGCGGCCAGAAATATTTCGCCGTTGTTCATCTCATTTCCTATTCGCCGACTGCTGGAGGCGCTGCGCGCTGTGCCTGAAATAGTCTGGGGCCTGATTCTGATTGGAATTGCAGGGCTGGGGCCGAAGGTAGGCATTCTGGCGCTTGGTCTGCACAGCGCGGGCTCGCTGGGAAAGCTCTATGCCGAGTCGCTTGAAAATGTTGCCGCGGAGCCAGTGATGGCGATGGCTTCCACGGGCGGATCGACTTTGTCTATCGCGGGCTTCGCGGTGCTGCCGCTGGCGTTTGCGCCGATGACGGTCCATACGCTTTTCCGTTTTGAATGGAACATGCGCGCCGCCACGATTGTGGGAATGATCGGCGCCGGGGCCATTGGCGGCGCTCTGTTTAATGCGCAACAACTATTTTTCTATCGCCAGATGATGGCTTACGTACTGATTACATGGGCCATGATCATGATTACCGACGCGGCAAATGTCCGTCTGCGAAAATATTGGCGAGTTTCAGAGGAACTGTGATTGCCACACGACATCATAACGGGGCCATAACTGCATGAGTGCGCACGCTTCCCCTTCTAAGAAAATCGTTTCTAAGAAAATCGTGGTCAGCCATCGTGTTTTTCCAGAGACCCTGGCGGCGCTGGCGGAAATAGGGGACGCGCGCGCGCCCAATCCGCGGCAACAATTTGCGAAGCCCCAGCTTTCCAGGCTGGCGAAGGACGCCGACGCTTTTATGGCCTTTATGCCAGACGTGCTTGACGATGCCTGGTTATCGAAGGCCCCCAAACTGCGCGTGGTGGCGGCCGCCCTGAAAGGCCATGACAATTTCGACCTGGCGGCCTGCACACGCCGCGGCATATGGGTATCCAACGTCCCCGATCTGCTGACCGCCCCAACCAGCGAACTCACCATTGGCCTGATGATCAGCCTGGCGCGAAAGATCCGGGAAGGAGACAGCCGAATCAGAAAGAGCAGACATTCGAGGTGGCAGCCCGACCTGTATGGGAAAGGGGCCTTCGGCAGCACGGTCGGCCTAATCGGATTGGGTATGATCGGCACGGCAATCGCCGAGCGGCTGCAAGGCTTTGGGGCCACACTGCTCTACTTTGAAAAGAACGTGCCGCAGAAAGATCTGGAGACGCGGCTGAAGCTCACCCGCTGCGCCCTGCCGGAACTGCTTGCCAGATGCGATTTCCTGATTGTGACCGTTCCCCTGACCGCGAGCACATATCACCTTTTGAATGACGATGCGCTAGCGGGGTGCAAGCCGGGCGCACTGCTGATTAATCCCGCGCGCGGATCGGTTGTGGATGAAGCCGCTGTAATGCGCGCACTGGAGAGCGGGCGGCTGGGGGGATACGCCGCCGATGTCTTTGAATGCGAAGACTTGTCCATTCCAGATCGCCCCAAGGGCATTCCAAGACGCCTGCTGGAACATCCGGCAACGTTATTTACGCCGCATTTGGGCTCGGCGGTAGAGTCTGTCCGGCGGGACATTGAACTGCGCGCGGTGGCAAATATCGCGGACTGGGCATGTGGACGTCCACCGCGTGACGCGGTGAATCGTCCCATCGTGTGATGGCAAGCCAAGATAGAAAGCCATTGCTTTGCTCCGCGCAATCGAAACGTCCAAGCCGTGGCGTGGGTGGTAGCGCCTGAGCAACAGTGGATCGGCCTTCAGTCCCCCAGCAGGTTAGAGCTCTTGAAACGGCGAATGATCGCGGAGCTTGCGGCCGTAATGAGTGAGATGGGGGACCAAAGCAAACCGCCTGCTGGGCGGCAGGCGGTGTTTGTTCTGAACATCGGCATAGTAGCAGGCGAGGACGACTTTACCCCGTCGCGCAAAACCGCGCGCTGCAGGGGGCGACGCCTGTGCTCCACAAATTGGCTACGCGTATATCCCGCGCAGCTTGATGGTGTGCGCCACACGGCTGATAGCCAGCATGTAAGCCGCGATCCGGTTGTTGACGCCGTGCGTGTCAGAGAAGTGGACGACGTCTTCAAAGGCCTCACGCAGTATGAATTCCAGTTGCTCATTCACAGCGGATTCCTTCCAGAAATATCCCTGGCGGTCTTGCACCCACTCAAAGTAAGAAGCGGTAACGCCGCCAGCGTTGGCGAGAATGTCCGGAATGACGAAGACTTTTTTGTCGGCAAGGATCTCATCCGCGGCGGCCGTTGTGGGACCGTTTGCGCCTTCGCAGATAATCTTGGCCTTGATGCCTGCCGCGTTCTGGCTGGTGATAACGTTTTCAGTGGCGGCGGGGATGAGGATTTCGCAGTCGGCGAGGAGAAGCTCATGGGGATCGGCGGCGTCAGCGCCAGGGAAACCGACGATCGTTTTGTTGCGATCGCGATGCTGCAGCAGCGCGTCAATGTTGATGCCGGTACGATTGAACAAGCCGCCATCGTATTCCGCGATGCCCACGATTTTATAGCCTGCGTCCTGCATGAGCTTTGCCGCATTGGAGCCGACGTTGCCAAAGCCCTGAATGATCACGCGCGTCGATTCGCGACTCATTTCAAATTTGCGAAGAGCTTCGTCGCAGTTGATCATCACGCCGCGGCCGGTGGCTTCGCGACGACCACGCGACCCGCCGATGTTGATCGGTTTGCCCGTAACCACAGCCGTCACAGTCTGGCGCATGTGCATCGAATACGTGTCCATCATCCACGCCATTGTCTGTTCGTTCGTGTTGACGTCAGGAGCGGGCACATCCTTTTCTGGCCCTAAAAATTCGATCAGCTCCGCCGTATAGCGACGAGTCATCTTCTCCAGCTCTGACTGGCTCATCTTCTTCGGATCAACAATAATTCCGCCCTTGGCGCCGCCAAACGGAATGTTTACCACCGCGCATTTCCATGACATCCAGCTAGCCAGGGCGCGCACTTCATCCAGCGTAACGTCCGGAGAATACCTCACTCCGCCCTTCGCCGGCCCGCGCGCAATCGAGTGC
>JBAVUZ010000995.1:0-22742 GCA_049697035.1 Candidatus Angelobacter sp.
CTTCAGCACTTCTTCGCGCGTTTGGTAACCCAGCATACGTACCAGGGCATCATTTACCTCGATAAAATGGCCTTCCGGCGAGGCAAAGAAAACTCCTTCTTGCACGTTATCAAACAACTCACGGTAGCGCTGCTCGGCTTCGCGGCGGTCAGTGATGTCCTTGAGCACGTGGACGGTTTGAAGGCCTTCATCGAGCGCGCCATGGATGCGCGAACTTGAGACAAGATACGTGCGCTCCAGAACTGGATGCAGGTATTCGTCCGACTCATTTTCCGCGCGGCAGAAAGGACAGGGTTGCGGCGAGTCGGAAGCGATTGAAACCAGTGCGCGCATGCTCAGGCCAATCAACTCAGCCGGACGCACCCCGATAAATTCCGAGAGAGAACGGTTGACGCGCATAACTTCAAAATGCTCGTCGTGCACCACGATGAAGTCTGAAATCGAGTCGAAAATTTCCGCCCACTGGCGGCTGGACTGCGTGATGCGGGTAAACAGGCGCGAATTTTCCAGCGCGACTGAAGCGTGCACAATCAGCGCCTGAAGCAGGTTAAGATCGCCGGGCATGAGTTCGCGGCTGATATCCGCCAGAGCCAGAATGCCAAGAAGATCATTCTCAGTGCCCTCCAGACGAACTAGCGTCAGATTCTGCCATCCGCAGGCCGCAATCAAGTCGGGGCCAAGTGCCTGGACGCCGCTGCCGGTAATCTTCACGTCAGGATGGCGTTCCGCATATTCAGAAAATGCGGCGTTTAGTTTGCGTTGCAACTCACGCTCAGGCCGGGGGCCACAAAAGCCCACGCTCTCCACCTTATTGCCCTGGGCCAGTGACAGAATGGCCGAACGTGCGCCAATCATACTGGCCACACGCTCAGTGAAGTTTTTAACAAAGTCCGGCAGACGCAGCGCGGAGCCCAGATCCAACGCCATTTCCATCAGGTCTTCAGTCCGCTTGCGGTGCTGGTCTGAAAGCTGAAGATTGTGGGTTGCTTCCAGCGCCACCGTGATTTCAGCGCCTAAAACGCGGGCACGGCGAACGTCATCGGGCGAGAAAGGAGTTTTGTCTCTCTTATCGAGAAATCCCAGTATGCCAAGCTGGCGTCCGTCGCTGGTTAGCAATGGAATCCCGAGGTATTGCTTCAGCTCAGACTCCCAGCGCCGCAACTGCGCTTTTTCAATCGACGAAAGCTGGTTAATGTCCTCACACAGGTGCGGATTTCTGGAATCCAGCACACGCTTGCTGAGTGCAGAAATATCGATATCGAGCCGGGTGGCAGAGCCCTTGCTTGCGCCCCAGCGGAGGCGACATTCGCCCTGATCCACCAGCGCAACAAAGGCGCGCGAGGCGCCCAGAAATTCAGCGGCACGAACAACGAAAGCGGGGAAAAAACTCTCAAGGCGAGAACTTCCCAGATCAGCGGATATTTCCAGCAATTGATCGAGCTTCTGTTTTTGCCCGGCATACAGGCCGGCCAGCTCGGAATTATCCAGCGCCAAGCGGCCAATGTTGCCCATCACGCCTAACGCGGAGATTTCCGCGGGGGTGAAAGCGCTCTTGCGAACCATTAGCAAGACTGCAGAGGCGCCAGTCGTCAGAATAGGGTGCGCCACACCGTGATAAACAGCTTCCGTCTGCGTGAAGCGATAGGAGAATTTGAAGCCGAGCTGCTGGTTTTGCTCGATCGCATGGGCGGCGTAAGAACGGGAGTGCTCCATGAGCGCTTCCGCGCTTATCGGATCGCCTGCACCTGGGCAGACCGCTGCAGAATAGAAGGTTTCCCCATCCCTCACCATGATTCCTGAAACAACAGCGTGAAAAATGTCCCCAGCCGATTCCGCAATGCGCTGTCGAAGAGCCTCCAACCCGCCTTTAAAAGACGAAAGCTCCGCACAGGCCTCAAGCACTCGTTCCATGGGTGCGGGCGCTTTCACTGGAGCCTTGGGTTTGGCTGGGCTGGCTTTTATCGTCGGTCTCATTCGTCTCAGAGTTTTATGACGGGGAAGCCTGAAGGTACTCTGGAATCTCATTTTGAGTCAATAAGTAATTGACCTGCCAGAATCACCGCAACAACGTGAGCGGACTGATCGGGCAAAACCGTCTCACAGTGAGATGGACGATGATTGTATCGCGTTAAATGAGACGCTGAATCATAGAGATTGCTCGGAGTTCACCGCCTTTCTTGTTCCAATTACCGGCTTTTTCAGTCCTGCGATCCTGTAAATCATTGATTCTGCTCAGACTTCCAAATGGGCAGGTACCGAAAGGGCTAGTCCCATGCGTGGGTGGCCATGACATTGCTTTTATGTATCCGCCCATTCCCTGCAAGGGACAGTTGTGTTCCCTGGCAGGAGTTTCCAAAAGGCGGTTTTTGGACTGGGCCAGAGGTTGGGCAGCAAAAAGTAGATATTCGAAATGGAAAGAATAAGAGCCGTGAAAAGCGAAGCGGCCGTAGAGGTTCGGAAAATGCGTATTAATAAGACAATTGGCGGCAAGCTCTATCTGGGCTTTGGCCTGATCATGGCAATCGTGGTTGTTGCGTTCCTTGTGAACTGGATGGCAGTGCGGCACGAACAGACGACGAGAGCGCTATATAAACAGTCGATCACCATGGTGGAGAACCTTTCCAAACTGGATAAGGCCAGAAGCGACAACCAGCTCTTCCTTCGGAACTTCCTGCTGAATGGAGACCGGCGCGAAGCTGACGCTCTTGCCCACGGCCAGGTTGAGGTTGAACGCCTGATCAATGAGATCAAGGACAATACAACGGCGCTGGGAGATTCCGCCAGGATAAGGCAACTGCTGGACCAGATGGCGGAAGCTGAACGTGACTGGTCGCGGACCTTCGCGGCACCATTAATGGAAAAGCGCCGGCAGGTGGATACGGGCAGCGCTACAGTAGCGGAACTGCAAATCGCCTACCTTCAGGCAACCCCCACACCGGAGCAGAAACAAAGAGAAGAACAGCCGCTGGTGCAGCTTGCCGGCATGATGAAGAGCGCCAACGATAGTGCTGACGCGTCCGATAGCTATGCTGGCACACTCATCACCTTCGTGACGCTGGCGGGCCTTTTCATCGTAATCCTGCTCTCCGCCTCAATCTCATGGCGCGTAGCGAAATCAATCACTCTGCCTCTTTCACAATTAATCAGCGTCGCCGGCCAGATTGGCAATACCGGAGATCTGGAGCAGAAGGTGGAAATCAGGGGCGAAGATGAAGTCGCCCAACTGGCCCGGACTTTCAACAACATGGTGCTCTACCTGCGTGAAATGGCCGGTATTTCCGAGGCGATTGCCGGCGGCGATCTCTCGGTGGAAATCAACCCACGTTCATCTCGCGATACGCTGGGCAAGGCTTTCCGTGAAATGACACTCGGACTGCGCAACATGGTAAAGAACGTCCGCGACAGCGCTGCGCAGGTAGCCAGTGGCTCTAATCAGGTGGCCTCGGCTTCTGACGAATCAGCAAAAATCAGCGTGCAGGCAGCGTCAGCCATTGATGAAGTAACCAGCACCATGCATGAGATGAGCATCAACGTGCAAAACATGGTAAAGAGCACGCAGATGCAGGCTTCCAACGTAAGCGAAACGTCCGCTTCCATCGACGAAATGGTGGCCTCGATCCAGCGCGTGGCGGATACGGCCAAAGTGCTGCTGGATATTTCGCAGCGTTCGCGTGATGAAGTGCATAACGGAATTAACACGATGGAAAAAGCAACGGACGGCCTGAGCCGGATCAATGCGTCCATTGGATCTTCGGCGGAAATTATTTCCGCGCTGGGGCAGCGCGCCGACGATATTGGAAAGATCATTGAAGTCATCGACGATTTGGCAGAGCAGACCAACCTGCTGGCTTTGAATGCGGCAATCGAGGCTGCACGCGCCGGTGAACATGGGCTGGGCTTTGCCGTTGTGGCCGATGAAGTGCGCAAGCTCGCGGAAAAGTCCGCGCAGTCCACGCGAGAGATTTCTGAATTGATCCAGAGCATTCAGAAAGAAGCCCGCAAGGCAGTGGACAACATGGAAAAGAGCACCACCATTGTGAATGAAGGTCTTTCACTGGGCGGCGACCTCAGCGGCGCGCTGAAGAAGATTTCAAGCGTGGTAT
The DNA here is from genome assembly GCA_049697035.1 of Candidatus Angelobacter sp. GTDB lineage: Bacteria > Acidobacteriota > Terriglobia > Terriglobales > Acidobacteriaceae > Angelobacter. The sequence goes on from JBAVUZ010000995.1 coordinate 4,104, forward strand.
CCGAGGTTTACAAGTTCGCGCAAGAAATTGGCGCGGCGACCAACGAGCAATCGCATGGTTCATCGCAGATTGCCAAAGCAACTACGCGGCTGAATGAAATCACGCATGAAATCAACTCTTCAGTGGAAGAACAGGCCTCTGGGGCGCAAGCCGTTGTAAGGGCAATGGAAAAGATGCGCGAACTGGTACAGCGTTCGTCTTCCGGATCGACAGAGCTGGCCGCGTCGGCGGAGCAGATGTCGAAGATGTCACGCTCCATGCTTGAAGCCATGGACAGATTTGTCCTGGAGAACATGCAGCCACAACGCGATAATCGCGCCGGACAGCGGCGGAATGAAGATCAATCTGGCCGTGGCGCGACGACACCGCAATACGCGACCGCAAGCGCGGGCGGAAACTACAACTAAGCCGAAGGAGACCCAGATGTCCAAAGAAATGCACATTGTCGGCTTTCGCGTAGGGCGCGAAGTTTTTGGCGTTCCCATCGCTCTGGTGCATGAGATTGTGCGCGTGCCGGAGATCACTTCCGTGCCGGACTCACCCGGCTGCGTCCAGGGGGTGATCAACCTGCGCGGCAAAATTGTTTCTGTGGTGGACCTACGGCGCCGGTTCGGAGAGAAAGACATCAAGCCCACCAAGAAAAACCGCATCCTGGTGACAGAGGTACACGGGAAACTGGTGGGGCTGATCGTGGATAGCGCTTCAGAGGTTTTGAAGATACCAGAGAGCGACATTGAACTGCCGCCCGTGTTTGACCAGGGCGAACTCAACTATGTGACCGGCGTGGGCAAGCTGAATGGCCGGCTGATCATTTTGATTGACCTGAACAGGATCCTGCAAAAGGGCGAACTGCGGCGGGTAGCTGAAGTGAGTGAACCACGCGCCGCAGCTGCCTTCGCCGGATTGTAAGCGGCACCTAGGACGAAAAACGGGAAACCATGGCCACTTCGAGTATTCAAATCCAAATCAGTGAACCGGAATACAAGCTGCTGCAAACGCTGGTATATCAGGAATGCGGCATGTACTTTGATGAAAGGCGAGCCCATTTTTTGCAAGACCGCCTGCAACGCAGGCTGAAGATCTGCGGGCTGGATACTTTTTACGCTTACTATCGCCTGCTCACCAGCTATCAGGGCAAGGCGGAAATGAGCGCGCTGGTGGAAAACCTCACGGTGAACGAAACCAGCTTCTTTCGCAATAAACCGCAGCTTGAACTGTTCCAGAAAAACGTTCTGGAAGAACTGTTGAAGCGAAAACAGGAGCGGCGTGACTGGAGCCTGCGCATGTGGTGCGCGGGATGTTCCACAGGACAAGAACCATATACGCTGGCCATGCAGGTGTGCGACGCGCTGGCTTACTACTACCTGCGCAATCCTCTGCCTTTTGAAATGCCCAGTCCCAAGCCGCTGATTCCGCCGCCGTGGAAAGTGGAGATCCTGGCTTCCGACATCAACTACACGGTATTGCGCACAGCGCAGGAGGGTGTTTATTCAGAAAATCAGATGGAATCCGTGGACTATGCTTACCGGCTGCGATATTTCGACAAGCTGGGCGACCGATACGCGGTAAAGCGGGGACTGAAAGACCTGGTCCATTTCGACTTCCACAATCTCAAAACGGAGTTTCTACCCCAACGCAATGACGTGATCTTCTGCCGCAACGTGATGATCTACTTTGATGAAGCGGAGCAGAAGCGCCTGGTAGAAAAGCTGTATCGCTGCCTGAATGCCGAGGGTTACCTGTTTATCGGCCATGCGGAAAGCCTGTTTGGCCTCTCAGACAAATACAAGATGCTGCACCAGAACAACGGCACGGCGTACCAGCGCATTGAGGTGGCGGGGTGAACTTCTTCTCTGACGATCACGCGGCTGAGCTTCGCGAACTCTTCTTTGAGAGCGCAACAGAACTGTTGCAGACACTCAATGAAGAGGGGCTGGAGTTGGAGAAGCGTCCGGAAGATCAAGAAGTTTTGCGCCAGGTTCGGCGCACGGTCCATACCCTGAAGGGCGACTCAGCAGCTTGCGGTTACACCGAACTAAGCGAGTTGGCCCATGCGCTGGAAGATGTTCTGCGTCCCGATATCGCCGCTGTGAGCAAGGTAGCTCTGGCGGAAGTGGTGCTGATTGCCGCCGATACGTTCAGTTCCATGCTCTCCGCTTATCGCGGCAGCCTGCAACCGCCGGCAGGAGAAGAGCTGAAAGAGCAGATCGTTTCGCTTACAAAAAAACCAGCCAATACGGTGCGTTACAAGTTGCAAGCGCGGTTTGTCTGGAGCGAATACGAGCAGATGGTAGTGGCGGACGCGCTGGGCCGCGGAGAAACCGTTTACAACGTGGCGTTCTCCATTGAACCGCAGTGCCCGATGCGCGGCGCCGCAATGCAGTTGATTCGCAACGTGCTACAGGATTGCGGAAAACTGCTGGCGGTTGCGCCCGACCAGAGCACGCTGAGTAACGATCTGGACGTGGTGGAGGCGGCCATTGCCAGCGACAGCTCCGAGGAATGGATCGCAAAGAAGTGCCGTATCCCGTCAGTGGTTGCGGAAGTCCTTGTACAAAAAACCGGACAGACACAGGAGCCTGCGGACGACGTTCTCGATATTGTCAGGCACGTAACCACCCCACAGGAAGACGGGACCGAAACTGTCATCCGAGCTGAAGAAACTCTGGTAGAGTCGGCCGCGCCCACGCATGAAGTTGCAACACCAAGAGCGGAAAATGCCAATTCGCAAATAGCGAATGACACGCAACCCGCAAGTTTCGCCAGCATGTCAGAAACGCTGTTACGCGTGGACGCGGAGAAGATTGATTCCGTGCTCAACCTGGTTGGCGAATTGATTATCGCCAAGAGCATGCTGCACCAGGCGATCAATGAATTTGAGAAGCGTCATCCCAAAGATCCTTTGAAAATGCGGTTTTCTGACGCCATGGCATTCCAGGCGCGGATCATGAACGACCTGCAAAAATCGGTGATGAAGATCCGCATGGTGCCGGTGGAACATCTTTTCCGCAGGTTCCCGCGCGTGGTGCGCGATGTAGCGAAGACCTGCGGCAAGGAAGTAAACCTGGTGGTGACGGGCCAGGATACCGATCTGGATAAAAGCATTCTGGACATGCTGGCCGAGCCACTGGCGCACCTGGTGCGCAATGCCGTGGACCACGGGATTGAGTTTCCGGCGGAGCGCATCAATGACGGAAAGCCGGCGCAAGGCACGGTAACGCTTGACGCTTATCACCAAGGCAATGAGATTGTGATCGAGGTGACCGACGACGGTCGAGGCATCGACCGCGAGAAGCTGATCGCGAAAGCAGTGGAGCGCGGACTGATCAAGCAGGGCGATGCGGCGATGCTGGGTGAAATAGAGATCAACAACCTGATTTTCCATCCAGGCCTGAGCACAGCGCAGGAAGTTACGTCTATTTCCGGCCGTGGCGTGGGCATGGACGTGGTAAAGACGGTGCTGGAAAAACTGAAAGGCACGGTCAGCATCCGCACAACCGCCGGCAAAGGAACAACGTTCTTCCTGAAGGTGCCGCTAACACTGGCGATCATCAAGGCCTTGCTCTTCCGCGTGGGTGACCGCTTATACGCCGTGCCGCTGGCTTCCGTAGTGGAGATCACGCGGACGACACAAGGCGCTCTGCATCGCGTGGACCAGCATGAGGTAATGCAGTTACGCAATGAGGTGCTTGCGCTGCTGCATCTGCACCGACTGGAAAAAGAGCAGGCGGAAACAGGAAAGATGTTTGTGGTGGTCATTTCCACGGGCGAGCGCAAGTTCGGCCTGGTGGTGGACCATTTGGTAGGCGAAGAAGAATTAGTCATCAAGGCCATGGACGATCATTTAGTGGCCACGGACCTGGTCAGCGGCGCTTCCATCCTTGGCGATGGCACTGTGGTGCTGATCCTGAATCTCTCAAGTGTAGTTGCAAAGCTCGGCAAGTTACAGATGGTGGGGGCCACAGCATGAGTACGAAATTGCGAGTCCTGGTGGTGGATGATTCAGCACTGATGCGAAAGTTGATTCCACAGATCCTTGCCCGGGACAGCGAAATTGAAGTAGTAGGAACCGCAATGGACGGCGCTTTTGGGCTCAAGAAGATTGAAGACCTTCGTCCTGACGTGGTAACACTGGACCTGGAAATGCCGCGTATGGACGGACTGGAGACACTGCGCCAGATCACGCGGCGGTTCCGCGTACCGGTGATCGTTGTGAGCGCGCTGACCACGGAGGGCGCAAGCGCGACATTCAAAGCGTTGGCTCTGGGAGCATTTGATTTTGTGGCCAAGCCGCGCGATGCCGCCTCCGCTCACATGGACGAGATTGCTGTGGACCTGATCAGCAAAATCAAGGTTGCCGCTAAAACCAAGATTCGCAACACGCCAAACCCTCTCGCGTTCGATCGGCCCAGACCAGACAAGAAACCTTTGCGCGCGCGGCGCGAGCCAACCAAGATCGTGGCGATTGGCATTTCTACGGGTGGGCCAAACGCCCTGCAATATGTGTTGCAGCAATTGCCTGGAGATTTTCCAGGCACCATTGTTGTGGTGCAACACATGCCGGAAGGATTTACGGAGATGTTTGCGCGGCGGTTGGATGAGTCTTGCGCCATTGATGTAAAAGAAGCGCAGTCCGGCGACCTGCTGATTGCAGGACGAGCGCTGATTTGTCCTGGAGACCGGCACATTAAAGTCCGGCGGATGCCGCTGGGAAACACCGTGGTGCTTTCCGATGAGGCCCGCACGAATGGACACAGGCCGTCAGTGGACATTCTCTTTCGCTCAGTGGCGGCAGAGCTTGGCAGCCGTGCCGTAGGCGTATTGATGACCGGCATGGGCGATGACGGCGCCGACGGACTGGGCTTGATGAAAGATGCGGGCGCCCTGACCATTGCGCAGAGCGAGGACTCCTGCACGGTCTTCGGCATGCCCAAAGCGGCCGTAGAACGCGGACATGCCATGCGCATTGTCCCCCTGGATATGCTGGCGAATACCCTGGCCATTCAGTGCAACCCGGAAAAGATTGCTCGAGCAGTAGTAAAAGTTTGATTGGATCGCGAGGAGAACAAGTATGGAAACATTTCCAATTCTGATTCGTAAAGACGGCATGCCGATCCGCTATCTAGTGGTGGACGATTCCGTCTTCGCGCGCAAGAACGTAGCGAAGATGGTTGAGGCTTTTGGCGGCGAAATTGTCGGCGAGGCCGGCGATGGCTGCACCGCCATTACGGAATACGACCGAACCACGCCTGACATGGTGTTGATGGACATTACCATGCCGCAGATGGAAGGTATTGAGGCTGCGGAACGCATTGTGCGATCGCATCCGAATGCTCGCATCGTGATGGTGTCTTCCGTCGGCTACCAGGAAAACATTGTTGCCGCGCTGCAAAAGGGTGCCCGCCACTTTGTCCAGAAGCCGGTGAAGTCGGAAATACTCTACGAAGTCATCAAGTACGTAATGGGCGATGACGCGGCCGTGGCCACACCAACTGCCCAGGAAAGCTGAGATCCGATGAAGATCGAACTAATTCAGCCGTTCATCAACGCGGCGGATGCCGTGCTGGCGGAAACTCTGCAATGCGCGGCCCGCATGGGCGACGTGACCATGGACGAAGAAGCGTATCGCCGCAAAGGCATCGCTTCCATGGTTACGATCAAGGGCGACATTGAGGGCCGTATCATCTTTGATATCGATACGCCGACCGCGGCCAGGGTAGCGAGCTATCTCACTGGATCGCCTGTGCCCGAAAGCGATGAAGTGGCGCGGGAAACCGTGTGCGAACTGGCCAACATGGTGATTGGCAGCGCCATTACCGCGCTCAACGACCAGGGATTCAAGTTCAAGATTTATCCGCCGGTGATCCATGCCGATGAACTTGGTGAAAAAAGCAGCGAAGATCAGGAATCACTGGTGATGTGTTTTGACACGGGCAGCGGAAACATTTTTATGAACATCGCCATGCGTTATAACCGCAAGCGCCGAACGGACAACTAACTTAAGCTAACTTCTTCTCATAGGCGATTCCAAACGGGCGGCCCGCAAAGCCGCCCTTTTTTCGCGAATGTTCAGTCCATGGATATTAATCCGCAGACTATGGGAAAGTACGTACCACAAACGGCGTTTGCAGCGGACAGGGCAGCGGAACTTCATCGTTGAAGTTAGGATCAATCGTTGGAACACAGTTTGGGTCCTGCTGCGGAACATGGAACGTGGGCAGAGGACGGTTTACTATGCCGGCATTTACCGGAGTCGCCAGAACTACGTTTGTTGCCGTTTTGATAATGGAGATCGAAGGTGTGGGAAAAGTTCTATCGGGGAGTACCGCGCCATCCAGGCACAATGGATCTGTGCAATTCGGCCGGTGCACGTCATCGCGAATGGTGGTAATGTCATTGGCGCTGACCACGTAAACGCGCGACGCGTCAGAAGAAGCGTCCACTGAAATTGCGCCTGGGCCTACCGGGATTGTTCCTGTTTCACGCAGACCAACCGCGTCAATCACGCTGACCAGATTGCCGGGGCAATGACTGGCATTGCTGGCGGAAGTCTGGTCCGTAAGCGTAAGGTGATTCACTCCTGCCGGACAATTGCCCAGCGCCGCATAAACTCTGCTGCCGTCACTCAGCGCGGTCAAAGATGTTGGACTGCCCGAAACATGAATGTCTGCAAGCTTGGTCGGCAGCACCTGCGGATTTGATCCCAGGTCAAGACCGTTGGCCTGGATCACGGAGATGGTGTTTTCGCCTGTTCCCGTATTGCTTACGTAAACGCGCCTCAGCTTGGAATCATAGAAAGCAAAGTTTGGCGATGACGCACCGGTGGTACCTACCTTGATGGCATTTCCGGCAGGACACGATGGGCTGACGGCGCAAGGAAGAATAATGTCGAGCGAAGTATCGATCACGCTCACTGTTCCATCGCCCTGGTTGACGACAAACACAAACAGCCCGTCTGTACTCATCACGGCCCAGATGGGATTCGACCCAACGGGAATGTCCTTGATGATCGTGTTGTCGATGGTGGAAATTTCCGTCACGGTGCCGCTACCCAAATTCTGGTTGACAACAAAAATCTTGTTGTTAGCTGCATTGCCGGCAATCATCACTGGATTCGAGTCAGCCGCCGGCAGTGGAATAGTGGAAACTACAGCCAGGACGCCACCGGATATCAAGTCCACGGTATTACTGAGGCGATTAACAATATAGAAATTACCAGCACTGTTGGTAGCGCCCGCAACAGGGCCCTGGCTTGTGGGGGGCAACGTCACCGTGGAAACGGTTGTGGTGGGAAGCAGCGCAAGATAGGTAGAAACCGACGGCGGAATGGAAGCGCTTGGATCGCCGCTATTAATAATGAAAACGCGGTTTGAAGTCTTTCCCAGAAAAACTGGATTCACTCCCACAGGCACGATCCCTACGCTTGAGTCCCCTGAGACGTCAATGTGCATGTCACTGCCGTCCGCAGGGGGTGCGGGGGAAACAACCGGGTTGGTCGATAACGTGATAGCATGCGCGAGCGTTCCGGGATCGCCAGAAGGAGACGGAACAGGGGTGATGAATTGCCGTAAGGTGTCATTGCAGCCTACGGCCACCAACATAAGAATGCCCAGGCTGGCCAGCAGCCACATTGCCTTGAAACTTGCCTTCATTCAAACTCCACCGGTGCTACCGGTTTGAACGCTCAAACTCTGAATTATTGCGAAGGATTTATTGTAAATCATTTGTTTATTTCGCTTCGCTCCAAACCGCTGGGGAAGCGTGGGCGTTAGCGAACATTTTCAGGCCCTCGTGGCAAGCCGCTCGGCGCGCAAGTCGGCCTCGCAAGCTGGGTATGTCCCTATTTCGCTTTGCTCCAAACTGCTGGGAAAGCGTGGCGTTAGTAAACATTTTTGCTCACTCATACCAGGACGCTTGGCAGGCGCAAGTCAGCATTTCGCGGCCAATAGAGTCACACAACACAAAATCAACAGATCACCTGATCCGCGCGATCACCCGACCTCAGCCTTTAGGCGGCCCGCTTCGGCGGCTTCTTCTTTCCAGCCACCGATTTCTGCTTCCCTTTCACCTCAACCTCTGACTCGCGCTGGGCAGCCTCTACTCGTTGCGGGCCTTTCTTCTTGCCTTCCATCTGCGCCAGGCTCTGCTTCAGCGCGGCCATCAGGTCAGTGGGCGGGGCTGCAGGCTTCGGCTTGTCAATCGCCACAACCTGCTTCCCTTCCATATGGGCCTTGATCAGCTTTTTCAGGTTCTCTTCAAACGTGTCGTAATACTTTGTGGGGTCCCATTTGGCGGCAAGGGCTTCAATAAGCTGATGCGCCACTTTCACTTCCCCCTCTTTCAGGGTGGCATGTTCGGTGCCAAAGTCAGGCGCTTCGCGGACTTCCTCCTTGTAATACATGGTGTGCAGCATCAGGCCTTTTTCATACGGACGCAAAAATGCGGTGTATTCGCGATTGTGCATGGCCAGCTTGGCCACGCCCACGTAGCCGGTATCTTTCATCGCTTTTACCAGCAATGCATAAGGTTTCTTGGCGGCTTCGTCCGGAGCCAGATAATAGGAAGACTCAAAGTAAACCGGATCGATTTCTTCCTGCTTCACAAACTCCAGGATCTCCATGGCTTTGGCGGTCTTGGGTTCGATTTTCTTGATTTCTTCCGGCTCGATAACCACGTATTCGCCCTTGCGGAATTCATAGCCTTTCACAACCTCATTCCGCTCAATGACCTTTTCGTCCACCGGGCAGTAGAGCTGCTGCTTTACACGGGCGTTATCCGGACGATGAAGCATATGGAAAGAAACGCGCGTGCCACGTGCGCCGGAAAACAGCCGTACCGGCATGGAAATGAGCCCAAAAGTAAGATACCCGGTCCAGACAGATGCAGCCATGATTCACCCTTTAATTAAGAATTCACTCCGCTGAGGATTGCCCCTTATAGAAGGACGACCCGGTTAAGCAGGTTCGGCTTATTCCGGCGTGGCCGGAGCAAGGATCCACCGGTGATTTATTTCGTCCTGATTCAGAAATCGTGGGGTCATCCTGTTTGCAGCGGCCCTTTCTCTTGTACGATGCGCTAAGGGGCTTGTATGCCGCCAGCGTCGCTCGTCCCCGGGGAGGAATGCACTGCCAAAATCGCGCTCATTCAGGATCTCTGACCTCCTGGCGCTGGGCTTTGCCGCCGCGATTCTTGCTGTCTTCGCATCGCTGCATCACTTTGAATTCCCTCTCGGCGGCTACCGATTCCTCACTGCTCTCGCCATCACAGCAGGATTCGCCGTGCTGGCCTGGTTCGCCGGCGGCGTGAATTTCAGCGGAGCCTTAGCCGGATCCGCCGTAGCTTTCATCATGGTGGTTCGCGATCTGCGCATGTTTCTGGCGCTGCTCATCGTTTTTGCTGTCACTCTGGTTGCCACACGTGTGGGCTATGCTCGCAAGCAGCAGCTCCGCATCGCTGAGCCCCCTGGTGGACGCACTGCCGCTCAAGCCATGGCCAATCTGGGGATCGCCGCGCTGGTGGTTGCCGTCGCGGGCAAAGCGTGGCCGGTGCTGGCGCTGGCCGCTCTGGCTGAAGCCGCTGGTGATACATCATCCAGCGAAATCGGCATGGCCTTTCCCGGCAAAACTCTAATGATCATCAGCTTCAAATCAGTTCCCGCAGGGACTGATGGCGGCATGAGCCTTTTTGGGACCATCGCGGCTTTGCTAGGGGCGGCTAGCGTGGCCGTAGCTGCCGCCGCTACAGGTCTTGTGCCTTTCAGCCAGCTTGCAATCATCATTGTGGCGGGCTTCTTCGGCACCGTGATTGATAGCCTGCTGGGCGCGGTCTTTGAGCGCCGCGGCTGGCTGGATAACGATCTGGTAAACCTGCTCAGTACTGCCGCCGCAGTAGGGATGGCGTGGGGGCTGGGCTGAGTCATTCTTAGCTTTTTATCCGTTTTCAAATCCGTGGCGACACCGCCATTCGGAATGACTTCGAGAACATTTGAAGGTCTATTGAATGATGAGAATGGATACTGCTCTGAAAATACCGAGAGTTCATCCGTTGCATGTCTTTACATTTAAGAATATTCGTAGCGACAAACGTTGTGTGTCTCGCAAATGTTGCTGCATTCGCAAACCAGGTCCATTGGATCAGGGACAAGACTTTTTATCACCAATAATAAATAACAAAAGACCAATTATGCTGCCGCGTTCGTCTTCGATTCGACTCTCTGCTTCTCTCCTGAAGCTGACGTTCGTCTCATTAAATTGAGTGCGGTGCCGGCAACGGTCAATCCTGCGGCCAAGGCCAGCCACTTGGCATGGCTTTCCAACCACAGTTCCATACTGAACGAGTGTGCACGCTTGTCAAAAATTCCGTGAGCGCCGTGATCTCCCGGAACAGGTTCCCAGAGATTGTCAGGGCGATTGGGATCTTCCGGGCCATCATGTTGCTGCGAGTCATATCCTGTGCGCGCAAGATAGTCATCGGCCAAAGCAGGAACAAGCTTGTTGCCGAAGATCGCTTTGACGGTAGACCACGCCACGTAATACTCGCGGCGATCAGGATGATGCGCGGCGTAATAAATAGCGCGGGCCGCCACCTCTGGCTGAAAGATCGGTGGCACCGGCTGCGCCTTGCGTGGCAGACGGCTTTTCACCCAGCCAAATTGCGGAGTATTAAGAGCCGGCATTTGAACCATGGTGGTACGCACTTTGCTGTGGTCATGCTTAAGCTCTGTGCGCAATGAGGCGAAAAAGCCAAGCACCGCATGTTTAGCGGCACAATAAGCAGCTTGCAAAGGTATGCTCCGATGGGCGAGCGCCGAGCCTACATGCACAATCGTGCCGCGGTTTCTTGGCAGCATATGCTTGAGAGCTGCCAACGAGCCATAGACATATCCAAGGTACGTCACTTCAGTAACTCGCTTGAAGTCCTCCGGGCTCATCTCTTTGATGGGAGAAAATACCGATGCCATGGCGTTATTTACCCAGATGTCAATCGGTCCCAGGGTTTTCTCCACGTAGTCTGCCGCAGCTTCAACCGCATCGGCATTGGCCACGTCGACCGGAAGCACCAGAGCTCTGCCGCCGGCTTCCTCCACTTCACGACGGGCCGCCGTCAACCCTTCCTTTCCCCTGGCAATTAGACCTATCGATGCACCGCGTCGCGCAAACTCCCGGACGGTTGCCCGTCCCACTCCCGCAGAAGCTCCGGTGATAACAACTACCTCACGCTTCGCCACGTTCCAATACGTCCTTCCTTCAATTAAAAGTCGCATACCAAATTGAGATGCCGCCGGGAAACGTCGTGTTTGCTAACATATCGTAATACGATGCTTGCTTATCTGTTTGCCTAACGGCTGGCTACCCTTGCCACAGAGCAAACATCGAATTAGAAGTCAGCCCTTTTTCAAAGTCACTGCCTGATGAATTGAAACTGTGGCTTAGGTCCACGTGCCTCGCATTTCACAGATCGTCCCCGTTGATCGTGTAGACGTAAAGGCTTACACGGTGCCAACCGACCTCCCTGAATCTGACGGTACATTGGAATGGGAACGTACAACTCTGGTACTGGTCAGGGTCTCGGGCGGCGGCAACCAAGGCATCGGCTACACCTATGCCGACACTGCAACGGCCACTCTGATTCACAACACGCTAATTCCATCTTTGGTGGGGAAAGATGCCATGTCCCCAGGCGCGGCTTACATGGCCATGTGGCAAAGGATACGCAATCTCGGTCGACCTGGCATTTGCTCCATGGCGATCTCGGCCGTCGATTGTGCGCTATGGGACCTGAAAGCCCGTCTGCTGAATCTGCCGTTAGTCACTCTGTTGGGCCAGGTTAGAGATGCCGCGCCGATTTACGGCAGCGGTGGATTCACTTCATACTCAGACAGGCAACTTACAAATCAACTCTCCGGCTGGGTGAAGCGGGGGATTAAGCGCGTAAAAATAAAAATTGGACGCGACGCAATCCGTGACGTGGAACGCGTCCGTGTCGCCCGCAAAGCGATATCTCCTGAAACCGAACTCTACGTTGACGCTAATGGGGCTTACCATCGCAAACAAGCCCTGATGCAGGCAGAGCGCTTTGCTACCTTCGGCGTAACGTGGTTTGAAGAGCCTGTATCATCTGACGACCTTACCGGTCTTCGACTCGTGCGCGACCGGGCGCCGTCAGGCATGGAGATCGCCGCAGGGGAATACGGTTACGATGTCTTCTATTTCCGCAACATGCTTGCCGCGGAATCCGTGGATGTGCAGCAGGCCGACGTCACTCGTTGCGGCGGTATCACCGGCTTTTTGCAGGTGGCGGCACTTTGCCAGGCGCATAACATACCGCTTTCAGCGCACACCGCTCCAGCGCTGCATACGCACGTTGGTTGTGCAGTACACCCATTTAAAAACCTGGAATATTTTCACGATCATGTGCGCATTGAGGCCATGTTGTTTGAGGGTCTGCCGCAGCTAGTCCATGGAGAGCTACGCCCTGATTTGTCGCGTCCCGGAAACGGGCTCGAACTCAAGCGCGCTGATGCGGAACGATTCGCCGCATAAGGAGCAACGATGTCTGCCAGCAAGAACCCCATCTTTCCACTCGATGACCTTAAGAATTCGATTGCCTCGCGGCCTCGCGATTGGCGCTCCGCTGCCGCCGTGGATGTGACGAGGCTGGAAGCTGAACTGCGCAGCAACATCGCAGGCGAAGTTCGATTTGACGCGGGAACAAAAGCCATGTATGCCGTGGACGCTGGAAATTACCGGCAAGTCCCGATCGGGGTGGTCATTCCACGATCAAAAGACGATGTCGTCCAGACTATTGCCGCGTGCCGTAAGTATGGGGCACCACTGCTTTCGCGCGCAGGCGGCACCAGCATTCCCGGCCAGACTTGCAACACTGCCATTGTGCTTGACTGGTCAAAATACATGCATGGAGTGCAGGAGATAAATATCCGCGAGCGCTGGGCACGCGTGCTGCCGGGAACCGTGTGCGACGAGTTGCGCGACCAGGCAATGCAAGTAAGCGGCAATCTTCTCGTATGGGGGCCTGACCCAGCCACTCACACACATTGCTGCTTTGGGGGCATGATCGGCAATAACTCTTGCGGCGCGCACGCGCAAATGTCCGGCCGCACGCATGAAAACGTTGACGAACTTGAAATCCTGCTTTACGACGGAACGCGCATGAAAGTCGGCTGGATGGATGATGCTGAATTGGAGCGCCGCATCGGTCAGGGCGGCCGAACGGGAGATATATTTCGCTATCTCAAATCATTGCGTTCGCATTACGTGGAGCTGATCAAGGAGAGATATCCACAAATTCCGCGCCGGATCTCTGGTTATAACCTCGATCAACTGATACCTGATCGCGATGGCCGCTTCAACATCGCACGCGCACTGGTGGGGAGCGAAGGCACGCTCGTGACGATCCTCGAGGCCAAAGTGCGGTTGATCGATGCCAAAGCCGAGCGTGTGATCCTGATGCTTGGTTATCCAGATGTGTACGAGGCGGCAGACCACGTGTTGGATATCGACCCATTTCAGCCAACCGCGCTCGAAGGGATTGACGAGGATCTGTATCAAAACATAGAGAAAAAAGCCGGACCGAATTCGCGCTATCTGAAACTACTGCCCGAAGGGAAAGGGTGGCTCATGGCGGAGTTCGGTGCTGAGAAAAAACAGGATGCCATAGATGCCGCAAGACACGTAATGGAAGTCTTGCGAAAGAAGCCCGGCGCCCCTTCCATGAAACTATTCACCGACAAGACTGATATGGAACATCTGTGGCGGGTGCGCGAATCGGGTTTGGGAACAACCGCCTTTGTTCCCGGCGAGCCGGACACATGGGAAGGATGGGAAGATTCTGCCGTTGCACCCGCAAAACTGGGTGGATATCTTCGCGACCTGCGCGCCCTCTACAACAAATACGACTACAACTCTGTGCTTTATGGACATTTTGGCCAGGGCTGTGTCCATTGTCGCGTCAGTTTTGATCTGATGAGTGAGCCCGGTATTCGAAAATGGCGCTCCTTTATGGAAGAGGCCACGGATTTGTGCGTGAAATATGGCGGTAGCCTCAGTGGAGAGCACGGTGACGGGCAAGCTCGGGCTGAATTCCTATACAAAATGTTTGGCGATAAACTCATCGAAGCATTCCGCGAGTTCAAGTCGATCTGGGACCCCGATTGGAAGATGAATCCGGGAAAAATCGTTGATCCGTATCGCATCGATGAAAACCTGCGCCTTGGCGCCGACTACCACCCATGGGAGCCAGAGACTCATTTCAAATACCCAGAAGACAAAGGCCGCTTCGCGCACGCCGCGTTGCGTTGCGTCGGTGTGGGCAAGTGCCGCCGCAAGGATGCAGCCAATCCAGATGATGACACTATGTGTCCCAGCTTTATGGTGACCCATGAAGAGCGGCACACCACGCGCGGACGCGCGCACCATTTCTGGGAGATGCTGAATGGCAACGTGATTACCGACGGCTGGCGTGACGAGAACGTAAAACAATCATTGGAGCTTTGCCTCTCCTGCAAAGGGTGCAAGGGTGATTGCCCGGTAAACGTGGACATTGCGACATACAAAGCTGAGTTTCTTTCACACTATTGGGAAGGACGAGTACGCCCACGGCATGCGTATGCTTTTGGCTTGATCGACCAGTGGGCACGTTTCGCATCAATCTGGCCCGGAGTTGTCAATCTTGTCACCCAGACTCCTGGCCTCAGTCATTTAGCCAAGCTGGCTGCGGGTATGCCCCTGGGCCGGACAATTCCAGAGTTTGCTCCGCAGACATTCCGCAAGTGGTTTATGAAGCGGAAGTTGGCCCATCCCAGCGGCAAGGGCAAAGTCATCCTATGGCCGGACACCTTTAACAATTACTTTTTCCCGGAAACAGCGCAGGCAGCTACAGAAGTGATAGAGCACGCCGGATTTTCAGTGGAGATACCGCGCACGCATCTGTGCTGCGGCCGTCCTCTTTACGATTACGGCATGTTGGATGCAGCTAAGCTTTACCTGCGCCGTGTGATGCAGGCATTGAGGCCGCAGATTGAAGCCGGTTTGCCGATCGTGGTGCTGGAACCAAGCTGCGCTTCAGTGTTCCGTGACGAACTGACAAATCTTTTTCCAGACGATCCGCTGGCGCAGAAACTGAGGGCACAAACGATGCTGTTGAGCGAATTCCTCGAAAACAAATCCGGAAGTTACCAGCTTCCACAACTTCATCGAAAGGCCCTGGTGCAAGGCCATTGTCACCACAAGTCCGTTTTGCGATTTGATGCTGAGAACGCCGTTCTAAAACAACTGGGACTTGAGTCACAGGTTCTCAACTCGGGATGCTGTGGCATGGCTGGTTCCTTCGGTTTCGAGAGCAGCAAGTATGAGACGTCGATAGCCATTGGTGAACGTCGCTTATTGCCGACAGTGCGAAAAGCAGAAGCATCCACAATCATTATCGCGGACGGTTTCAGTTGTCGCGAGCAGATCGCACAGCAGACAAGGCGCCATGCGCTGCATTTGGCTGAGGTAATTCAAATAGCGGAGACCGGCCCCGTTTACGGTACATATCCAGAGGCAGCTTTGGTGAAATGCAGAAAAGCGTCCAGGCGTAACGCTCGATGGCGCGCCTTGGGGGCGCTTAGCGTTGCGGCGGTGGGAGGCGTGCTTCTGGCCAAACGCTTAAAACAGATCAAGCAGGCATAGGGCAAGGAGGAGGTATGAAAAAACCAATTGGAGCGAAAACCTGGGTCATCGCCGAAGGATACATTCCCAAAGAGAGCCACGGGCCTGAGCCGCAGATGGCGAGCCACGAAACTGTTTGTCTGCTGAATTGCTCAGATCATGACGCGCACGTGGAAATTACCATTTATTACAAGGACCGTGAGCCTGTTGGTCCGTATCGCCTGATCGTGTCTGCGCGACGAACGCGGCATGTGCGATTCAACGATCTTCGCGAGCCAGAGATGATTCCCAGAGATACCGATTATTCCAGCGTTATAGAGTCTGATGTGCCAATCGTAGCCCAGCACACCCGGCTCGATTCTCGCCAGGCCAATAACGCGCTGCTGAGCACCATCGCTTATCCCAGCGCGGCATAATACCGTTGGGTGAATGCTGTGGCGCCGGACTCTGCTGCTGTAATCAAGCCAGGTGATAGAACGCGCCCAGAATCATTCCAAAAATTGTATGCGCAATCATGATCGCCAGCGGCGTTTGCACACCGTAATGCAAGGCCAGAAACCCTGGAGGTTCAAGCAGATTCTGGGCCGACGGGCCTTGTTGCTCGCTGGCCATGCGTGGGTGCAGCCCCGGCAGTAGTGACATCCCGACCACCAGCACAACGATTCCATGGCCGATGCCGATCAGTGCGCCCCGCCACCAACCTCCAGTGCCTAGCGCCTGGAAGATGAAGACGTAAATAACGGAAAATATCCATCCCGCCGCCAAGTGCACCAGAAAGCCATACAGCTTCGCGCGATCGCGATCAGGGGTGAAGATGGTGCCGAGCATATAGGGGAAGTTGATGCGAGTGAGTCCAAGCCCCTGGGCTCCGGCGCTGATCGTGGTCAGGACAATGGTTGCAAGAAAACCCCACAACAGCCAGCTAGCCCAATTCATGAGATCACCTCGCGGCCGCCGAATTTAACGTTTTCGCCGGTCTGTGCGGCAGGATGAGACTCTCCGCGTTCCTTTTCTTCCAGGGTAAGCGCCGCGCTGATCAACCCGATATGCGTGAAGGCTTGTGGGAAATTCCCAAGAGCATCTCCTGTTCCAGGATCAATCTCCTCAGCAAACAAGCCGAGATCATTTCCATACTTGAGAAGTTGATCAAAAAGGTCGTAGGCTTCTTTTAGCGTACCTCCGCCGAGCGCAAGATACTCCACGGCCCAGAAGCCGCATATGCCAAAGGCCCCCTCCGGAGGCTGGGACCGATAGCGAAACAGCAGACTGTCACCAGCGCTCAATTCCTGCCGGATTCTGCGATAAGTGCTCTTCATGCGTGACGACTGTGCTTCTTCAAAGCCATACCATGGGAGGCGCAGCAGAGTGGCATCCACGCAGTCACCATCAAGGACACTTACATAGCTCTGAAGGTTATCATTCCATGCTCGATGTTCTATCTGTTGCCGGATGCGTCCGCGCTCCAGTTCAAATTGCTGGCGTGGCACTCCATCCAGAAGGCCTTTGTCGCTGAGAGCAAGCAGGCGATCAAGGGCTGTCCAGCATAGCAGGCGCGAATGAGTGTGATTGGCTCCGCCGGATCGTGGCTCCCAGATTCCTTCGTCGGCAAGGTTCCAGTGTGTCGCAACGTACTTTCCGAACCCAATCAAAACTTTTTGCGTGGTGCGGTCAAAGTGTCCATGCCGCTGTGCATACTGGGCCGCGGCTTCTATTACTTCACCGTAAACATCAAGTTGAAGCTGATGTCTTGCCCCGTTACCAATGCGTACCGGCCGGGAATCGAAATAGCCCGCAAGATCCAGTTCTTTTTCGCGAGGAGCGATCCCACCGAAAACGTTATATAGGACGCGCAATCGAGGCTGGGTCAACCGCGTGGCATGCAACATCCATGTCATGAAGCTTTCTGTTTCCTCCCTATAACCCAAACCCAAAAGCGAGCGCACAGTAAGCGATGCGTCACGCAACCAACAGTACCGATAGTCCCAGTTGAGGCTGCCGCCGATTCGCTCAGGCAGCGAAGTTGTTATCGCCGCTGTGATTGCTCCCGAAGGCGCATACGCCAGCAGTTTGAGCGCCAGGGCGCTGCGCACGACTGCGTCACGATACGGTCCCTGATACTTCCCTCGCGCCGCCCATTCCTGCCACCAGCTTACGGAACGCTTAATCGACGCAGTTGCATTTTCGCCCAATGCCAGCAGGACGGCGGGGGACTCTTCAGAATAGCTGAGCGAAAACTGAAGCACGTCACCATCTCTCATTAATATCTCTCCGTGGGCTTCATTCCCATGGATCTTTAAAGGAACACTGCCGCGCAAAAAATATGCGCCTCGCCCGATCTCCAGTCGCAAAACATTTGGGCCCAGATTCTTGATTTCCACTTCTCTGGCTCCATAGCAGCGACGGGGGCAGAATGCCACCTTCAGCTTAATCTCCCCTTCTGTACATGCAATTTGCCGCAGAAGTTCGTGATCCGGCAGCATGTGTCGTCGTTTGAACTCTTCTGAAGCCACTGGCATGAGATCAGTGAGGGTTGCGCGGCCCGTGGTGCAAATAAAATGGGTCTCCAGGACATTGGATCCGCGAATGTAAGCGCGCTCAAACTGGCTCGGTTCCGACGGTGATATCGACCAATAGCCGCCTTTGTCCTTATCGAGAATGGCGGCAAAAATCGACGGACTATCAAATCGGGGCCAGCAAAGCCAGTCTACTGATCCGTATCTTGAAACCAGGGCAGCGGAACGACAATCTCCAACCGCAGCATAATCGTGAATCTCGGCAATTGGTCTGTTCGACAAAAGCACAATAGGATAATAGATTACCCAAGTCTGATTGGGTGATGCCTGCCAGCGGTTTCTGTGGCCCACTTCAGTTATAAATCGCTTGCTCTGCCAGCGTCTTTAACCGGTTCCAACTACGAACAAGCCAGCTGAATTGTGGGACTTTTTCCACTGCCGCGAAGTCTATGTATACG
>JBAVUZ010000996.1:0-1625 GCA_049697035.1 Candidatus Angelobacter sp.
CCCGTGGCAATGCGAAAGGTAACGAAAGTAAGAGGACCTTTGCGACCAGAGCAACGTTAGCCGAACCACCCAGTCGCGATAACATCATGGTTCCCGAGTATGATTCAGTGGAAAGAAATCGGACTGACCTTCCTCTTCCTGGGGCTCCCTGTGCTATTGGCGGGTGCTTTGCTGTTCATTCGGGACCGGCTTACTTTCCGTCCTGATATGTCTGGCGAAGAGCGAAATCAGATAACCCAAGCCCGATCCCAGCGTGCCATTAATGGATGGCATTTATTTACGTTTCTATGCGCTTGCGTATCTCTGCCATTCAATCTCGCCAACATCGGCCACCAGCATGCACGCTCCCGAGTCGTGGAAGCCACCATCGCGATAGTTGTTATTTTCTGGTATTACCGAAAGCGCTCTGAGATACGGATCCAGAACCCGGTCAGGCGGGGATTTCCGCCGATCAATTAACACTGCGTATAAGGCGCCGTTGGAAATGAGACACGTGGCGGAACTCAGATGTCGGTGCGTCCGCCCATTTCTTCCAGCACTTCCAGCAGCGCATTTGGATCGTGGGAGTCAATGGTCTTGTCTGCCCATTCGCAGCGGGCGGCCAGCCGCGGGCTTAGACCGACAATGCGGATCTTCGGGTTGATCTTTCTTATGTTCCCGGCAACGCTTGCGCCCTTCAGGTCTTTCAGCTCCGCTTCAATGCAGACAACGTCAACATTGGGAAAGCGTTTGTACATCTCCACGCCTTCCTTGCCGGAGTAGGCGGTCACTACGTTGTGCTTGGCTGATTCCAACAGCAGTTTGCGAGTGGAAAGCCCGTCTGTTCTCTCTGATTCAATGATCAAAAAACCGAGTCGATGTCCATTGCGAGGCATGCACCGTTAGATGCTTTTTCCCCTGATTCCGTCAACCCGGAGGACAGGCGCTTACTTCCAGTTGCGCTCTGCTCCAGCCAAAATTCCGGCGAATACTTCAATGCCGTCCCAGAGGTTTTGCAGGCGAAGGTTCTCATTTGCGCCGTGCTGATTATTGTCGTGGTTGGCAATCGGCAGGCCGACAACCGGCGTCTTGAGTACGTCCGTAAATAAATACATGGGGACGCTGCCGCCCAGCAGTGGCATCTTGATTACCGGATTTCCGACCGTCTGCTCCAGAGCGCTTACCACCGGTTGCACTGCAGGATCGTCCATGGCAACGCGCGCCGCCTTGTATCCCGGTCCCCAACTCACCTTAATGACTTTGGCATGCTGTCGTCGCGTCTCGATGGTTGGCGATTCATGCACGATGTAGAAGCCTTGCTGTGTGATGAACTGTTCCACCAACTGGTGCACCCGTTCCGGAGTCTGGTTAGGCACCAGCCGGAAATCGATGGACGCCTTCGCCGTGGTGGAAATCGCGTTCTGCGCCTTATCTTCCACGTGCCCCGCCTCAATGCCACGAATATTCAACGCTGGCTGTGTGATGGCCATTGGCAGGGAAGCGCCCGCGCTCTCCGTCCATGCCAGTCCAAGTTCCTGCTTCAGCGGCGTATCAACATCAGGGCTCTGCGCGATGGCTTGCCGCTCTGCCGCGGTCAAGGCCCGCACATCGTCATAAAATCCCGGAATAAGAATGTGCGAGTTCGC
>JBAVUZ010000997.1:0-8897 GCA_049697035.1 Candidatus Angelobacter sp.
TAGCAGCTTTGTCGCGGACAAGGTCATTGAGCTCCGCGGCCGTTGGTCCCGGAACAGGTACGGTCTTGAGTGAACTAAGTTTCCGATTTCCGCCGCGGCCCGAAGTCTGATTGGCGGTTTGATTTGCGTTCTGTGCTCCGCCCTGATTGCCGGTTTGATTTTTAGCGCCACCGGAATTGCCGCCCTTTGACGAGGTACTAACAGTGTTTCCATTGCGACCACTATTTCCGCCGCCGCTGTTGCCGCCGCCGCTGTTGCCGCCGCCACTATTGGAGCCGCCACTATTTCCGCCGCCACCGCCGGAGCCGCCAGAACCGGATCCGCCGCTGGAAAAGGCCATGGCGCATGCTAAGGTCAGCACCAGGCCGGTTAATTTTTTGCTCATCCTCATATGTAACTTCCTCCTGAATTTTCAAAACGGCCGGGCGAGAAAACCTGCTAATCGTTTTCTTGCCGGCCCGATTCATCGCGCAGCCATGGGCAATGAACTCGTCAGGGGTTAAAGCATTCGATTGGCCAAGATTTCGGAGGTCGGATGGGACGGGAGTTGCTAGAGGTAGTTCAGATATCTGGTTTGTTTGCTATGGCTTGTGGGCGTCGAATGTAAGACTGGCTGCCCAGCTCGCGGCGGCCATTGGCAGCGAATGGAAATTGGCTTCCAAAAGACGAGTGGAACTCGATTTCCAGTGGGACTGTTCTCAAAGAAGAGGGGTTTCATGAGTGACAGGGAGCTTTCAGTTCGACAAAACAAAAACTGGCCGGGACCCAGTGTGGCGTCTCCAGCCAGTTTGCCTACAGCGCGCGGCCATCGTTGTAGATTACGAATGCTGTCCCTGGTGTAGCGGTTAAAGTAGTAGCGGTTGAAAAATGAAGTTGGGTAATCATTCCGGGAGACTACCCAACCTCCAGTTCCTGCAAGTGAATTCAAAGCAGTCTTTCAGAGCCTGTCCGTCGCGCAGGAAGAGTGCCATGACCTTGCAGGAAACTTAAAACTGTGGAGAAGGCTGCCAACGTTTCTGATCCATTGGCAGCCCCCTGGGTTTATCTGGGTCTGATCGTTACTGTGAACGAGTTGTTGGAAATATTCGTGTCGGTGCCGCCGAAGGTGGCTGAACCGGTGGTTGAGAATACTCCCGCTTGCAGTGGCACAAAGTTCACTGTCACCAGCAGAGTCTGGCCTCCGGGCAGGCTGGCCAGATTGCAGGTGAGAGTGCCGCCGAATGAACCCTGCGCAACTCCACCGCAAGTGCCCTGGCTTCCTGCAGCTGAGTCAAACTGGAAGCTGGCAGGCAGAGGCAGCGTGAAGACCACGTTTTGCGCGGTCGCGTTGCCAGTGTTGTTCTTGATCTGCCAGGTAAAGGTGTCACCAGTTCCCTGGTTCGGACCGCCATTGCGGGCGGAGCCAACCACTTGTATATCGGCGCTGGCGCCACCGCCCGTTCCGCCGCCGATTACTATAGGCGTCGTTACGTTGGTGGTCGAACTGGCGAGGTTATTTCCCACAGCAAGATCAGGGATGATATTGCCAAGAGCATCTTTTAGCTGGACCGCTGCAGTGTTTGTGATTGCCGTGTTTCCGGCAACAACCGTTACGGTGACATTGGCATGCGCACCGGCCAGCAACGCGCCCAAGGTGCAGCTGAAGCTGGTTCCAGTATGCGTGCAAACGCCTTGCGACGTTGTGGAAGCCTGGAAAGCGCCAGGCAGCGAGTCACTTAGTGTGACAAGCGCGGCATCTCCCGGACCGTTGTTGGTGATCGTCATGGAGAAAGTTACAAACGCGCCGGCGTTGACGCTTCCTGGTGAAGACATTGTGATGGCAATGTCAGCCCCTTGTGGCGAAATCGGCGTGACGGCATTGGATGGCAGCGATGGTGCGCTGCTTCCGGTCGCGTTAGTAGCCCGAACAGTGAACGAGTACGTTGTGCCGTTGGTCAAGCCAGTGAAATTGATACCGGTTTGAGTTGCCGGCACTGTTACCGCAAGCGCGCTGGGATTTGCGGTCACCGTATAGCTGGTAATCGTAGATCCGCCGTTGTTTGCCGGAGCAGTCCATGCGATGGTTGCCGACGCATTACCAACAGATGCAACTACGCCTGTGGGAGCGCCCGGCACTGTCAGCACTTGCGGAGTTACCACGGCGCTGGCGATGGAGAACGGGCTGCATCCGCTCGCGTTGCAGGCTTGCACAGCGAATTCAACGCTCACACCGTTGACTAAGCTTGTGATTGTGGCCGAACTGGGTAAGACGCCGTTGGAAGCGGGATTTACAGTGAAGTCCGGAATGCCCGAGGCTGCGCCGTTCGCAAGCAGAGTGCGCACCACGAAGTCTGTGATCGCCTGGCCATTTGGAGTTGGCACCCAGTTGACAGTTGCAGCGTTCGCCGTTGAAATCGCAGTAACGCTCACAGGTGCTGCCGGCGGACCTGCTGCTGGAGGTTGTGGGACGACTTTGTAAATCGCCGCACCGCCGTTGATTGCGCCTTGAGTGCAATCCACGCCTACATATAAGGTCTCGTTCGCCAGTTCACTCGTGTCGATCGTAGCGCCCGTCAGGAAGCAGAAATTACCTCCAAACTGCGGCGTAATGGCGATGTTCGCTACATCCGTGACGTTGATGACTCGAGCCACGCCGCTCAGCGTCATGGCATAAAGCGTATTGCCGGGGAAAGTGGTGTTCGGGCCGTTGTAGGTGTAGTCGCTGATAATGCCTGCCTGTGGTCCGGGAACAAATGCACCCAGGATTTCTGTGCCTGCGCCCTGAACCGGTCCGCAACGCACCATACCATTGGCCGGAGTCAAGCACTGGTCAGCATTATCTTTGAGCCACGGACTGATGTTGTCCGCGCCAAAGAGCGTATGTCCAATCCAGGCCAATCCAAAAGTGTGACCAGCAGCGCCGCCGGCGCCAAGGCGCGCGTCAGATGCAAAGATAGGCACGTCAATACTGGCGCAATCAGCGGGATTCGACGGATCGAATGTAGCGGGATGAGGAATGCGCGCGATGGTTCCGTTGCGCATCCAGCCAACATAAAGATTGCCATCCGGTCCCAGCGCGACTGACGACATGGTAAAGGGAGTCGCACCGTTGCGCGGGTCCGTCACCACCGGACAGCCGCCAGCAGCATTTCTCGCAGTCTGGTTGCCCATCAGCGACTGAATGTGGATGGGATCAATCGATCCATGTCCATTGTCGCCGCCGGGAATGTAATGCATGCGGATCACGCCATTTGCTGTGCGCGGAATGTCTGCGGCATAGATCGTGTTGGTAGTGGCATCAAACGTTGCCTGCATCGGAGCGAATGCGCCGGCCTGAATCGCACCCACGCAAGTGGTGATGATGTTGTTAAAGCGGCCGATGCCAGGCGAGGACTGCGCCAGATTCGGATCATCGATTTCCGGATCAATGCGGCAGAACCCGTTGCTGGCGTCGCCGTACCACAGGTGACGTTCCGGCTTACCGGTAAATTTGCTGATGGCTGTGCCAGGTAAGATCAGGCCTGAAGCGGGAAAGGTCACTGAGGACAAGCCAGCAGTGGCGAAGCCCTCAGTCCCGGCCCATAGTGTTGTGGTGGTCGGTACGTTGAGCACGGTTACGTTTTGCGCATTTGCTGAGACAGCAAATGCAAATAAGACAGCCAGGCACCAGAGCGCAAGCTGCATAGAAACCGGCAGATCGCGAACTGCCAGTGGACGAAATGTTGTTGTCGACATACTTCTCATCGCAAAAGTTTTCCTTCTGTCTGGTTGCCTTTTAGCGGCTGGCCAGACTTGGTGATTCCCCGGAAGGGCGGCAGAGTCATCCATCGACCCTGCGTCGCCAACACCAAGGGGTTGTTTCGGAAAAACAATGCTCGCGCAAGCGCTGAGCGCTCAGGCAGCAGTCCACAGCTTTCCGAAGAGCGATGGACAGCCAGGTAATTGCATCTGTGCTGCCATGCTGAACTAAGAGCGCACAGCGCCGGTTCTCTTTACCGGAGGAGAGGAGTTTGCCGCTTGCTTATCTGGTAGTTACAGTCGGTAAGGATGAGTTGATTTGTCTTGCTCGATCAGTTGAAGGAGATTGATCTTTGTGCCGATTGGAATTTGTTTTCCACGAGGAAGGTGGAACTTGACTTCCAGAAACAAATGGGGATAAGGAAAGTCACAAGGATCGGGATGTGACGAGGGCGAGCACGCTCATCCTTAACGCGATGAGCGATGAGAATTTCCGATTAGCCTTGCGCGTTGCGTAGCCCGGGGCCGGTCACGCCCGGAGGAAGCACGCGATACTGCTTCATCTTATATAGCAAAGCCTTATAGCTGATCTTGAGTTGTTTTGCGGCCAGCTTGCAGTTCCATTTGGTGGCGATCAGCACGCGCTCAATAATCTTGGGCTCGGCTCGCTCCTTCAAATCCTGCACCATCGACTTGAGTCCTCCGGCGCCAATCAAACAGTCTTCGTCGGTGAACTCCACGTCGATCCCTATAGAATCTTGTTGCTCTTCAAGTTCCGCAATGGCAGCAGCCTCGTCCTGAAGCACCATGTAACGCTTGATGAAATTGCCCAGTTCGCGCAGGTTTCCCGGCCAGCGATAGCGCAGGCATGCCCGGATCAAGTTGGGTGAGCACTCCGCAGGCAAGCAGTCATATTTTTCTGAAAACTGCTGCATGAAGTGTTTGACCAGGATGGGAATCTCTTCACTGCGTTCCCGCAATGGCGGAACATTAATGGTGAAGGCATTCAGCCGGTAATACAGGTCCTCACGGAACGCCTTGGTGCTGATGGCTTCTTTCACGTTGATATTGGTTGCGGCCAGAACTCTGAAGTCTGAAGTCAGGGTCGTTCGGCCTCCAAGGCGTGAAAATTTGCCGTCTTGCAGCACGTGCAGAAGTTTGGCCTGTACCGTCGGGCTCATCTCTCCAATCTCATCCAGAAAAACAGTGCCCTTGTCGCAAAGTTCCAGCGTGCCCGGCTTGGAACGGTTTGCTCCGGTGAATGCGCCAGGTTCATAGCCGAAAAGTTCGCTCTCCAGCAAGTCCGCCGGCAGCGCCGCACAGTTCACCTTTACCATGGCCTTGCCGGAACGGCGAGACAGCTTGTGAATCAAGCGGGCCAATACTTCTTTACCCACCCCGCTCTCGCCAAGCAAAAGCACAGGAATATCCACCTTCGCCACCTGCGCAACCTGGGCGCGAATTTTGCGCATGATGGGACTTACGGCCAGAAATGCAATGTCGTGTTCCACGTGTTCAAAATGTTCGCAGGCTCGGTGTCGGACATCAGCATCGTCGGGTTCCTGTGGTGATCCCAACAGTAGCCGCTCTATTTCTCCGGGAAGATCCTGCTCTTCGCGCGGACCGATGATGTAATCCATGGCCCCCAACCGCATTGCCCGGACCACGATACCAACGTCGCTAAGCTGGGAAATTACGACGATCTTCTGGTCAGGGTTAACGCTCCGGTAGTTTTCAATCGCTTCAAGATCGTCAAGGTTGTGCGCATCCAGGTGCAGCAGAATCAGGTCGGGTGGCAACCCAGCTTCAATCCGTCGCATGGCGTCTTTGCTTGAGGCGGTCTCTATCTGGTAACGCGCACACTCCAGCAGCCGGATAATTGCAGCGTCGTGATTGACAAGGAGGATTCGTGCTTTGCCGGAAGGGGACGAAGAACGCTTCATTAAATTTGCTCACCTCGCGATTTGATCAATGGTTGAGACCTGGAATTACTTACCTACTCCACTAAATTACTCATATGACCGCGCCCCAATGAGGTTTTGCCTATCAAAGCTCCTCGGCGCTTTCACGGAATTTGGGGTAAACAAGAAGTCCCACAGCCAATGTGGCTGCTACCTGTAATTCGTCAAGAACTGCATCAATGACCAGGTTGCGCGAGATGTGCCCAGACTGGGCCAAACAAACCGGTAGTCATTATTTAGAACAAGGGGCGCTTTTATCAACTTTTTGTTG
The DNA here is from genome assembly GCA_049697035.1 of Candidatus Angelobacter sp. GTDB lineage: Bacteria > Acidobacteriota > Terriglobia > Terriglobales > Acidobacteriaceae > Angelobacter. The sequence continues at coordinate 5,950 of JBAVUZ010000997.1, forward strand.
CCCCGGGTTCAGCACAGTTTCTTCCTTATTACGGGTCGCTTGTACTTTAAAGCGGTTGATGCTTGTATGTAAATTGTTTTCCTCTGTGCCGGCAGGCTGATTCCGGCGGTAGCCATCTATCCTTAACAAAATGCACATGTTGCCAAAGATGCGTTACAGTGCAGAAATCCCGGCTTCTGACTGATATGGTTAAATTTTTTAACAATAAGAATCCGAAGAAAAGACTCGCGGGGGCGGTGGCACTACTGACTTGTTCCAGCAGCGGGAGCGACAGGCAGGCCAAAAGAAAAAACGGAGCCATTGCCCAACTGGCTGCTTACCTCGATGCGCCCTCCATGGGCCTCCACGATGGCCTTCACGATCGCCAATCCCATTCCTGTCCCCTGAACCCGATAACGCTGGCTTTGACCGCGATAAAATTTGTCGAAAATCATTGATCGCTCCAGGTCGTCAATACCCATTCCCCGGTCGGCAACGCTCGTAATAAGGCGGCCATTCTTTACCTCAGTGCTGACAAAGATTGGCGAGCCCGGCGCTGAGTACTTCACGGCGTTCTCCAGAAGATGCCGGAGCACTTTCTTTATCCAGATTGCGTCCATGACCACCGAGGGCAGACGGTCCGGCAATCTTAGTTCCACGGGGTGTTCCGCCAGGCAATGCTTTGATTCGGCAAGGGCCGCATCAACCACCTCACGCATCTGGTTAGGAACCAGATCGAGCCGCACTTCCTTTGCATCAAGCTGTGCCATCTCCACGGCTTCGCCGATCACACGGTTGAGGCGATCACTTTCTTCTTCAACCACTGCCAACAGGTCTTCCCGTTGCTCAGCGCTTAACTTGGCCTCCGAGCGCAGTGTCGTAACTGAAGCTTTGATTGACGTAAGTGGCGTACGAAATTCGTGCGTGACCGAATCAAGCAGTGCGGAGCGTAGCCGCTCGCTTTCGCGCGCCGCTTCCGTGTGCGTCAGGCGTTCCACTGCGTTGGCCCGTTCAACGGCGGTTGCGATCAGGCTGCCTATGGCTTCCATCGTCGCGCGAGAAGGAATTTCACCGGACAGGCCGAAAGCGCCTACTGTTCTGATTCCCATGCGCAAAGGGGCTACCGCGAGCATGTGCTCTTGATCGATGAAACAATCGCCCCGCGCTGCGGCGTCTTTCAGTTGTTCCACCTCCACATTCCGGCGGTCGGGATCTGACCTGTAAGTCTGGTCTCTGCTGGAGAGATAGATCGCGGCTTCACGGGCGCCAAAGGTTTCAGTTACAAAACGGGGAACGATTTGCAGAAGCGCCACTACGTTCTCAGCCACCAGCAGTTGCTGGCTAAACGAGTAGAGTCTCTCCACTTCCTGCCTGCGCTGGCGTGCTTCCCGCGTAAGCCGGTGTGCCCGCTCTGATAAATTGCTGGCAATCACTGAAGTGAAAAAGAATGCAAAAAGGGCCACCCAGTTTTGCGTGTCAGCAATCGTAAGGGTACCTACTGGTGGCAGGAAAAAGAAATTGAAGCAGAGCGCCGAGGCAATTGACATGGAGAGGGCATAGCGAAGTCCCCAGGAGGCTGCTACGGCAAGAATGGCCAGGAGAAACGTGAGTGCCGCGGTTGTAGGATTGACGTGCAGCAATTTCACGTATACAAGAACGATCAGTGCCACCAGCGCGGCACAGGTCAGCAACCGCAACGTTGCTTGCATTGACGAGCTCACGCGCTGATTGTAGCTCATGCGAATCTTGCACGCGGCAAGGAGTATTGTGCCAAAAACCCCGGAACAATGGCTGGAGCAGGCGGCCCCGGAAAAGAAGACCGGGACATTCAAGGTCTTTCTGGGTTATGCGCCAGGAGTGGGAAAGACCTACAGCATGCTGAGCGAGGCCATTCGCAGGAGCAAGCGCGGTGAAGATGTGGTGATCGGCTTAGTGGAGACCCACGGACGAAAAGGAGTGGCGGAACTCATCAGCCAGCTTCCCGCATTGCCCCGCCGGCAGCTCGAATATAAAGGCACCCTGTTCGAGGAGATGGATGTTGATGCCATCATCGCGCGCAAACCACAGGTCGTGTTGGTTGATGAACTGGCGCATACCAATGTGGAGGGCAGCAAGCACAAAAAGCGCTACGAAGATGTATTGGAGATTCTTGAAGCGAAGATAGATGTTCTTTCCACCATGAATATTCAGCACCTCGAAAGCATGTCTCCGACGGTGCAAAGCATTACGGGAATCAAGATACGGGAAACCGTTCCCGACTGGGTGCTGGAGCGCGCAAATGAAGTGGTGCTTGCCGACCTGACGCCGGAAGCGTTACAGACCCGCATGCGCCGTGGCGATATCTATCCGGTAGACCGCGCAGAAAAGGCCTTAACCAATTTCTTCCGTGTGGGCAACTTGCTGGCCTTGCGTGAGCTCGCGCTGCGCCATGTAACGCACTCAGTGGACCGCAGCCTGGAGTCATATCTCCGGCGCAAACACATTGACCAGAACTGGGGCCTGAGTGAGCGCGTCGCCGTCTGCATCAGTTCCAATCCGGCGTCACAGCAACTTATTGCTCGTGGCGCCCGCATGGCGCACGGCCTGGATGCGGAGTTCTACGTGATCCACGTGGAAACCGGCAAAGGCAGAACAGGCGATCGCGCGCGTTCATTGCAGGCGAACATAAGTTTTGCGGAAAACCTTGGGGCCAAGCCCATCCAACTCAAGGGAGGCATTGTTTCAACCACGGTAGCTGATTTTGTCCGCGAACACAAAATCACTCAAGTGATATTCGGGCGCTCGGCGGTCCACGGTTTGCGCAAGTATTTGTACCTGGCTGCCATGAACCGTTTCCTTGCCAATGCGCCCTCGGTAGACGTTCACATCGTGACCCAGGAAGAGAACTGAAATGGCCGAACGAAGCCGGATTCTGGTGGTAGACGATGAAACACAGATCGCGCGGGTGCTCAAAACGGCGCTGAGTTCGC
>JBAVUZ010000998.1:0-4160 GCA_049697035.1 Candidatus Angelobacter sp.
TCACCTGGCCGGGTTTTACGGCGCGGGTGGAAAAATCGCCATCGCGCTCCACGGCGGACATAAATTCGTCCGTCACGCGCACGGAGTTGTTCGCGTTCTGGAAAAAGATCGAACTGTAAGCGTCAGAGTCGGGCGACGATCCGTCATAGCCCATCTCAATCAGCGCCCAGGCCTTTTTCTCCTCGGCCATTTTGCAGTCGATGAAGCTTTCAATGTCCGGATGATCAACATTCAGGATCACCATCTTGGCCGCGCGACGCGTCTTGCCGCCGGACTTGATCACGCCGGCAAAAGCGTCAAAGCCTTTCATGAAGCTGAGCGGGCCGCTGGCCGATCCGCCGCCGGAAAGCTCTTCCGTCGAGCCGCGCAACGCCGAGAGATTCGTGCCTGTGCCGCTGCCCCACTTGAACAGCATGCCTTCCGTCTTGGCCAGCGTCAGGATCGAATCCAGCGAATCTTTTACCGAGTTGATAAAGCACGCCGAGCATTGCGGCGCTTTGTAGCCGGTCGTCGTAAATTCAACAGTTCCCTGCTCGCGGTTCCAGTGCCAGTTCTGCGCGTCACTCAGCGGTTCCAGACGGTCACAGCCAACGTTGAACCACACCGGAGAATTAAACGCCGCCTTCTGCTGCACCAGAATGTGCACCAGCTCATCGTGGAACGTGTCGCGGTCTTCAGCGCTGGCAAAGTAGCCCTGCTGCCAGCCCCAGTCGCGGATCGTCTCCGCCACGCGCTGAATCAGCTGGCGGACGCCGGTCTCGCGCTGCGGTGTGCCCAGCGTGCCGTGAAGATATTTACTGGCCACAATATTGATGGCGGTCATCGACCAGTCTTTGGGCGACTCCACATCGCGCTGCTCAAAAATGCTGTTGCCCTTGGCGTCAGTAATGCTGGCCGTGCGCAGCTCCCACTCCACTTCGTCATAGGGAGAAGCGCCGGTGCGCGTGAAATACCGCGGAAATTTCAGTCCGGGAGCCGCTTGTCCCGACGCCGGCTGCTGTGTTTGTACTTTTGTGTTTTCCTTCATAACCTTCACGCCTGTTTCCGCCATCTTATTTTTCTCCGATTCGCCTGATGTCCACGATGTTGCATGCCGCATGGCGCGAGCCCGCTCCTGCTCGCTCAGTCTTTCCACCGTTTTGTCTCTAGGATCCTGCTGAAACTACTTTGCCCAGCTTGATTCCGTGGGTCACGCGATCGACCGCGCGCTCAGCCACCGTCTTCATTTCCCCTTCATGCTGCAATCGCGCCGCACGGCGCTCAATGCGCACTTCACTCGTTCCGCCGACTGCAACAGTGACCGTTGGTTCCGCTGTTGTCGGCGTTTTCTCAAATGTCTTTTGTTCCCCCGCCGCAGACGGCCTTGATTCAAAGACCTGTGACGCAACTTCCTTCTGTGCGCTCAGCCAGTTTTTGAGCGCCGCGGCCGCTGCCCGCCGATCAGCTATGCTGGGCGCAATGGCATAGCGCACATAGATCTTGGCCTGCGACATTTTTTCCCGCCACGGACTCCCCGCCGCAAACAGCCGGCTCATGGCGCGTGAAAGGTCTTCAGCCTCGGCCACCTCAAACACCGCCAGCATCCGGCGCGACTGCTCTCCCACCGCCTGCACAATTTCTTCTGCCAGCGCAAAAACCCCAGGCTGGCTGGGCACCAGCAGCAAGCCAAAGCTCGATTCGCAATGAAACCAACGTGACCAGTTCATCTCCATACGTCTCTTCCCCCAAAGCACGGTTAAGCAGCACCGGCCAAGACCGGTGGCGCGCACACAAAAATATGAAGTTCACCGCGATTATTGTTTCCGGCGACACCTCTGACGCCGAGTAGTCTTCAGGCTGTCTGTGACCCGTTCCTGACTTGCCGCGGGTCCGGCCAGAACAACCGTAGTGTTGGAAACTTACGCCTGTATATTGTGCGTGTCAAGACCCTTATACAATCTATTGTACCTTAGTCGCCCAAACCGCGCCACGCGACCCAAGTAGTTTGTTTCCCGTCCTTTACCGGAAAACGACCGATATTGGGGTGATTTCTCCCCTGGTACATCTGGGAACTTATCCACAAGAAAATCTCGTCCGGCGGCTCCGGACGCAATCCTGTGAAATTGTGTTGGCTGGTGAAAACTCCGAACAAAGCGGCTTACAACTGGTATTGCGAATCTAACTGCCATCGCTCCAGAGAGCAATGCCGAAGATTGGTGCAGCGCTGTGGATATTGGTGGAAAAGAAGGCTTTATCCAATTCCGAGCGAAGCGAGAGGTCCTGTAAGCATTCTCAAATCGCTTTCGCCGACCGCAAGTCTATCACTCTGGTCTCGGCAACCGTTTTCCCCAAGAGCACACATGAAGCACAGGATGGCACGCTGGCTATACCTATGGCGAGTACGAAGCCAGAAACGCCACAGCAGTCTCGCACGGAATCTACACCACCGGTACGCATCCACGGTATGGGATCATCACCGTGACAGCTACTTCCGCTACCAGCCATTCAGCCGCTCTGAATATCGCTGTGACACAGCAAAAAATAATTCTGACGTCCGGTTAAAATTGCTGGCGTTCTTTCTTCGCAAATATTTTTGCGCTGATTTCTTTCCGTATTTTTTCGGGTGATTTATTGTGCGAACAAATGGAATTCTGCGCCTCGCAAACAATTAATTTTCTTTTTCGCACAGCAGCAGTAACGGACTTGAGTGTATGGGCATCTATACAGATAGACATGAGATTACAAAGAGAGAAAAGAATCAGGCTGCGGCATACTGCGCGGCTCAATAGGCTTGTTTTTGGAGTGGCCCTTTTATGGCTGGTCACATCCGTGTTGCTGTTGGTGATTTCCGGACTTGGGTCCGCGCGATCTGATCATAACGACCATCAGAATGACCGCACCCGCAAGGGTGTTCATCAGCAACTGTTTGCCCGGATAGAGAATCACGCCACGGCTCACGCTGCCTTTAAGTCTTGACTCTTGCGCTTCTGAGAAAATCACGGCCCTTTGTGTTTCTTTTTCGATGGGGTCTGAAGTACCGCTTTAGCCAAATACTTAAGAGCCAAAAGCCAAGAGCCGCCCCTCAATTGCTAATATGTTTCCATGTCCAAAAAGCGTGTGGCCGTCGTCCCTGGTGACGGGATCGGCAAAGAAGTTATTCCCGCAGCGCTGAAAGTGGTTGAAGCCACCGGAGCTGCCGTCGACTTCACCATCTTTGACTGGTCGGCTGATCGCTACCTGAAAGACGGCACAACGATCCCTGCCGATGGCTTCACCATGCTGGCACGCGACTTTGACGCCATCTTCGTCGGCGCTCTGGGCGATCCGCGCGTGCCTACCAATATTCATGCCAAAGAAATCCTGCTGGGGATGCGCTTCAAGATGGACCTCTATGCCAATGTGCGTCCGGTCAAGCTGCTCGACGAAGCGCTGTGCCCGCTCAAGGGCGTAAAGCCGGAGCATGTGGATTTTGTAGTGATCCGTGAAAATACTGAAGGCCCGTACGTGGATGCCGGCGGCGTGCTCAAACAAGGAACGCCCGACGAGATTGCCACGCAGGAAGATTTCAACACCCGCAAAGGCGTGGAGCGCGTGATCCGTTATGCCTTTGAGCTGGCGCGCAAGCAGGGCCGCAAAAAAGTCCTGATGTCAGATAAATCCAATGTCATGACCTTTGCCGGTGGGCTCTGGCAGCGCGTCTTCAAGATCGTGGCCGCCGAGTATCCTGAAATCCAGACCCAGCACATGTATGTGGACGCTCTTTGCATGCACATGGCCCGCGATCCCAAGCAGTTCGATGTAATCGTAACCAACAATATGTTTGGCGACATCATTACCGACCTGGCCGCGGCTCTGCAGGGCGGGCTGGGCATGGCAGCCAGCGGCAACATTCATCCCGGCAAGACCTCAATGTTTGAGCCGGTACACGGATCCGCGCCGCCGTTCGCGGGCAAGAACATCGCCAACCCCATCGGCGCGATCTCTACCGCGGCGATGATGCTGGAGCATCTCGGCTTCGCCCAGGAGTCCGAGCGGATCAACAAAGCCGTGCTCGCCGCCGTGCAGCAGAAGAAAACCACATCCGACATCGGCGGCTCGTTGGGGACAAAGGAATCGGCGGAGTGGATTGCTAACGCTCTATCCCGACCCTGAGCTTGTCGAAGGGGAGGGATCCCTATAGC
>JBAVUZ010000999.1:0-4972 GCA_049697035.1 Candidatus Angelobacter sp.
GCAGCTGGAACAGCACCTGCGCGGGCTGCCGCAACTGCAGGACGTAACCAGCGATTTGCAGATCAAAAATCCTGAAGTAACCGTGAACATTGACCGTGATAAAGCGGCCGCGCTCAACGTTGATCCACGCACGCTGGAAGACGCGCTGTACAGCGCTTACGGATCGCGCCAGATCTCCACCATCTACGCGCCAAACAACCAATACAAGGTGATCATGGAGCTGGAGCCACAGTACCAGCTCGATCCTTCCGCGCTGGGCATGCTGTACATCCATTCCAAGAGCGGGCAGCTTGTGCCCATGAGCGCGCTGGCCAGCTTCAAGAAAGAAGTTGGGCCGCTCACGGTGAACCATCTGGGCCAGTCGCCCGCAGTCACCATCAGCTTCAACCTGAAACCAGGCGTGTCCCTGGGCGACGCCATCTCCGCGGTCAATCGCGAAGCCAGGCAGATTCTGCCGGCCACAATTACGCCCACGCTGCAGGGAACGGCGCAGGCATTTCAATCGTCCTTTGCCGGGCTGGGCCTGCTGCTGTTGATGGCCATTCTGGTCATCTATATCGTGCTCGGGATCCTGTACGAAAGCTTTATTCATCCCATCACCATTCTTTCCGGATTGCCTTCCGCTGGCGTCGGAGCACTGGCAACGCTATTGTTCTTCCGGGCTGACCTGAGCCTGTACGCGTTTGTCGGCGTCATCATGCTGGTAGGCCTGGTAAAGAAAAACGCCATCATGATGATCGACTTCGCGCTCGACGCGCAGCGTGAAGAAGGCAAGAGCGCGTCTGAAGCGATCTACCAGGGCGCGATCGTACGTTTCCGCCCAATTATGATGACCACCATGGCTGCGCTGATGGGCACTTTGCCAATCGCAATGGGCATTGGCGCCGGCGCCGAATCTCGCCAACCGCTCGGCCTGGCCGTTGTCGGCGGACTGATCTTCTCGCAGACTCTTACGCTCTACATCACGCCGATTTACTACGTCTATCTCGACAAGCTGGGCCCGGGCTTGAAGAAACTCTTTGGCGGCAAGAAGAAATCCGAGCGCGTACAAGAGCGCGAGCTGGAAGCCGTAGGAGGATAGACTTCCTACCGCAGAACTTCTTACCACGGATGAACGCGGATTAACGCGGATCAAAAGCCGCTTCTTCTGCTGAATCTCGAGGCTGCAATTTTCGCAATCCTCGCGATTTTGGCAATCTCCCAATCCGTGTTATCCGTGTTCATCCGTGGTAAGTTGTTGCTCTTCCAATCTCCCGATCAGCCACTCACCATATCCGCACGCGATCCTGCGGCGCAAGATAAAGTTTCTCTCCGGGCTTTACCTTGAAAGCGTCATACCAGGCGTCAATGTTGCGCACGGTGGCGGCGCGATATTGGCCAGGAGAATGACTGTCGCCCATCACTTGCGCCCGCAGAGCGGCATCGCGCACCTTGGAGCCGTAGTCCTGCGCGAATGCGATAAAGAATTGCTGGTCGCCGGTAAATCCCTGCTGCTCAGGCGCAGGCTTGCCGCCGAGCGACGCGCGATAGCCGTCATAAGAAGCCGCGACCCCCGCAACGTCGGCAATATTTTCCGCCAGCGTCTGCTTACCGTTGATTGAAAGGTCAGGGAACGGCTTGTACGTGTCATACTGCGCGGCCAGCTTCGCCGTGGCAGCATTAAAGTGCTCAAGATCAGATTCCGTCCACCAGTTGCGTACGCGGCCTTTTGAATCAAACGCGGAGCCTTCACTATCAAACGTGTGGCTGATTTCGTGGCCAATCACCGTGCCAATTGCGCCGTAGTTCACCGCGTCAGGCGCCTTGGGATCAAAGAACGGCGGCTGCAGAATGGCGGCTGGAAAGTTGAGCCCATTCTGCAGCGGGAGATTCACGGCATTCACCGTCTGCGGTGCCATACACCACTCTTTGCGGTCCACTTGCGCGCCCAGCCGCCCAACTTCGCGATGGTATTCAAACAAGCCGCCGCGCCAGAGATTGCCAAACATATCGTCGGCCTTTACCTCATACGCGGAGTACTCATGCCAGTGCTCCGGATATCCAATGCCCACATAAAGCGTGTTGAGTTTTTCCAGGGCTTCAGCTTTGGTGGCAGGGGCCATCCACGGCAGCGCTTCAACCCGCTTGCGGAAAGCCGCCGTAATATTGGCGACCATCTCTTGCGCCTTGGCTTTGGCTTCCGGCGGGAAGTAGCGTTCCGCATAAATTTTTCCCACGGCATCGCCCAGCCAGCGGTCCACCATGAACACGCCGCGTTGCCAGCGCGGCCTCTGCTGCGGCGTCCCGAACAGGGTCTTGCCAAAAAACGCGAAGTCCTCATCGGCCACTGCCTTGGGCAATACGTCGGCATAATCTTCAATCAGGTGATACGCCAGCCAGTCCTTCCATGTTTCCAGCGGAACGGAAGCCACAAGCGCCGCTTCTCCCGTAAACGCCGTAGGCTGCCACACGGTGAATTCGGCTTGCTTGCTCAGCCCTGCTCCGCGGAAATACTCTTCCCACTCCAGTCCCGGCGCTTTGGCGGCAAAGTCCGCCTGCTTCCATGTGTTGTTCGCTTTGTGGATGTCGTCATTTTCCGCCAGGCTGATGTGCTTTTCCGCAATCGCATGTTCCAGATCGAAGATTCGCTTGGCGCGCGCGTCTGCGTCGGTAAAGCCGGTAAGCTTCAGCATCGCCGCGACGTGGGCCAGATATTTTGTGCGGGCATCGCGCATGCTCGCCGCGTCAGAAAGATAATATTCGCGGTCCGGCAGTTCGATGCCACCCTGCAGCAGATAAGCGGCATAGTGCTCTGAGTCATTGAATCCCGGCGCAACCCACAGCCCAAACAGGTTTTGCGTATGAAAGTTGGTGTTGTTCAGCGCGTCCACATCAGCGCGCAGCGTCTCTCCCAGCGCGTGCGCCAGCTCGCGCTTGTCTTTAATGGCCGCAATCGCGTCCAGATGCGGCTTCAGCGGCGTCAGCCCTTTGGCTTCAATGCCCGCTTCATCCATGTACGCGTTGTAGAGATCGGCAATCTGCCGCGCGCCTGAGCCTGCCGCCGCTTTCTGCTTTGCGGCCTCTTCAATGATCCCGGCCGTGCGCTTGTTCGTCAGGTCCGCCAGCGTAGAAAACACGCCCACACCGGCGCGGTCGGGCGGGATTACCGTCTTCTTGATCCACTCGCCGTTGGCGTAATGGTAAAAATCATTCCCCGGCAGGACTGAGCGGTCGATGTTCGCTACCGCAATGCCGTGGACTGGCTTTGCAGGAACATCGGCGCTTGCAGCAGCGCCGGCCCGCGCAAAAGCGAAGCCGAGCGTGAGAACAACCAGGGCGCACAGCGTGGCGTGCGCAGGGGAAAGGTTTTTGGGTCTCGATTTCATGGGATCAACAAAGCTCCAAAGTATCTCTTTCTATGTAAGACGCATGGCAAAAAAAGAAGGTAGCACGGGAATCTCGTCCTATCTCCCCCTCAACACCATTGACGCTTTCTCCAGCTTCTGCAACAACTCGCCTGCATAGTCCTCGTCGATACGGTCTTGCACCAGGGCCTGCATCACATCGCCAATGGCTCGCCGTACCGTCGCCAGATCCACCAGCGGAGGCAGCGTATATTGCGCCCGCCACCGCCGCTCCATGTCCGCCCGTTCCTGGTGCTTGTAGCAGACGTCCGCGTCTTTCATCGCCGGGGCTTTGCACTGCTGCCCATTCTTGCGGAACCGCTGGCACCGCCGATAGTAGCCGTACCGGGCTTCAACAATTTGGCCCTGCACCGCTCCGCTTTGATCTCGACCGCCAGCACTCGTGTCTTCCATCGCTATGCCTTTCCAAATGACAGCTTCCGATCCCCGGTTCACCCCGATCTCCGCCTGATCACCCCGGTATCCCTCAATTAGGATTCCAAGGCACTTAACCCCCACCATCCTAGAGGTATCCCAGATGACGCGCGATGTCGGCGATGACGGGGGTCCCCCGGAAAGCCCGGTTTTGGCTTTCTGGGGTGGGATAACGTGCGATCACGGCGATTCTACCCGCCCCAATTTTGTCAACTAGGATTCCAAAGGACTTATCCGTGCCATCCCAGAGCCTATCCCCTGCCCCTCCCCGGTACCACTTAACTAGGATTCTAAAAGACTTAGCGCACTACATCCCACTGTCATCCCACCGGCGATGCCCCACAGATGCGTCCGGCATCGGGTAGAGATCAGATGATGATACTTCACTTTTTGTTTGCTGTCAACGATTATTTTTTGCGGGGAAATGTAACCTGGAAAGGACCCTACCCAACTGCCCGATCCTGAGCGAACCCGAGCGGAGTTGCGACGCAAGGGTGAGTCGAAGGCCCCCGCGGATGTGTCCGTCTCCCATGCCGCGTCAGGGAGTTTCAAGCAAGAAATCCTAAGCCTTTTTCTTCATCGACTGGCCCCGGAACAACAGTTCCCGTCCCCAGTTCTCAGCCAGATCTTCCCAGCGTGGATTTCTCTTCTCAATCAGCGCAATCTTCTTTTCTCTGCGCCAGCCTTTCAATTGCCGCTCGCGGCGCTTTGCCACATACACGTCGTCATATTCTTCGTAATACTCCAACCGATTGCACTTGTATTTCTTGGTGAATCCCGCAATCTCGCCGGATTTGTGCTGAAAAATGCGCGTGTCAACGAAGCCCGTCATACCAATGCAGAGCGTGGTGCGGCTGGCGATGATATAAACCCAGAATTTTGTAGAAGCGTCCTTCGCGCATGCCGGAAATAGTAGCACGCTCATTCTCGTGGCAACTCCCTGCGTCGGCGTGGTAACGGGACACATCCTCGGGGTCCTTCGACTTCGCCCTTGCTCCTGCCGTCGCTCGTGCTCGCTCAGGATTGGGCGGTTAAAAAATGTATGTTGGAAATGGAGCCGTAGCGTTCATGATTCATTACTATGCACGCTCGCGATGCCCAGGTAAGCAGGGACAGTAGTTTGCATGGTTTAGACCAATAGCATGATTGAATTG
>JBAVUZ010001000.1:0-1992 GCA_049697035.1 Candidatus Angelobacter sp.
GAGTTATGCCGATACCAAGCTCCTGGGCAAGGGAGTGGCGCTGGGCACGGCCACGGGCATCTCCGGCGCGGCAGCCAATCCCAATATGGGCTACCACTCTTCCGCTCAGACCGCATTCCTGCTCACGCTTTTCAACGTGCGCCTGGGATGGTGGCTGGGAAATCCCACTAAGGCCAAGGCCTTCAACAAGGCTGGCCCGACCTTTGCTCTGTGGTGGCTGGCGCGCGAGCTGTTCGGCTTTGTGGATGAAAGTTCGCGGTTCCTGAACCTTTCCGACGGCGGCCACTTTGAAAACCTCGGAATCTACGAGTTGGTACGCCGGCGCTGCCGCTACATCATCGTTATCGACGGCGAAGCGGACCCGGACTATCGTTTTGAATCGCTGGGCGGTGCGGTCCGCAAGTGCCGTACCGATTTCGGCATTGAAATCAAGATAGATCCCAAGCCCATTACTCCGGTCCCTCCGGCGCTCAGCCGCGCGCATTGCATTGTGGGAACAATCAACTATGGCAAAAAAGCGAATGGCGATCAGGAGACCGGCTACCTCCTGTATTTGAAATCCAGCATCACCGCGGACGAGCCGGCGGACGTGGAAGAGTACCGGCGCGAAAATCCGCAGTTTCCCCAGCAGCCCACCAGCGATCAGTTCTTTTCCGAATCGCAGTTCGAAAGCTATCGCCGGCTGGGCCTGCACGTGGTGCGCACCACGTTTGACCATATCCAGTCCGCGCAGAGCAACAGCCTCCAGGAGGTCTTCGACCGCATGAAGGCACAATGGCTCCTGCCCCCGGCTGTGCCGCAGGGCGCCTATACCAAGCATGGCGAGGCTTACCTCGACATGCTAAAAACCTTGGCTAACTCTTCTTCCAAGCTTGACCTGGACAAGGTCGCGATCGGCGATATGCCGGACTGGGCCAAAAAAGACGACGATGGCAGGCGCAAGTTTTTCTTTTATGTGCAGCTCTTGCAATTGATCGAAGACGTTTTCGTCGACCTTGAATTTAGCAGCGCCTATCGCTGGAACCATCCCGCCACCGCGGGATGGAAGCAGGTGCTTGAGCATTGGGCAGACCAACCTGATATGAGGGATGTTTGGGAAAAACAAAAAGATAATTACGGGCAGCCGTTCCGTGACTGCTTCGATGACTTGGTAAATGAAGTCGAGCCCGTTCCCGAAGACGAACAACAATAACCGTAATCGATGGCGTTTAAAGGAGAGAAAGTGATGATCTGGAAGAGTCCGCGAGTGGTCCTGCTTTGTAGCTTCTTTGCGATAGTTTCCGCGGCGGCGTTAACCGTTAACGGTTGCGGCGGCGGTGGCGGCGGCGCCGGCGAACCTGGAAAAGTGCAGGATGAAGCGATGCGCGCGGGCCGCGACGCCAAATCATTCACGCCCGCTCCCAAGATCCCGGATGGGGAACACTTCCATCCCGCCGTCGACGATTACTTTTATGCCATGGACCAGAACGCCGACGCCAAGCACCAGGTCCATCCGCTGGATCTGACCTTGCAGGAGGCACAGGGCCGCTCCACCTGGATCGTGTGGACCGGTGGAAATGACCGTCTGTGGGACGTCCTCTCCCGGCTCAGCGTAGGCAATCTCGATCTGCTGAAGACCATCTCTACCCATCCCAAGCTGAAGGCCGGCCGCCACAATCGCTGGGCCTGGATGGGACTGGTGAATGAGCCTTGCTTCGTAAACGATGGGAAACCGAATCCGGACCGCTTCGGGCTCTATCTGGACACGCGCAAGACCGGGCCTGACTGCCCGGCCGCCGATCCTTTCGAGGATGAAACGAAGTATCCTGGCGTGCGCATCGGCAGTCGCGGTAAGGACCTGCCCGACGGCACCAAGTACCTGCCGAAAGATCACAAAATGCCGGTCGGCTCCTTCTATGGATATGCCACCGGCGTGGTGGGGCTGCGGCTCTTCCCCAATCCTGATTTTGACGAGAAAGCCGCCAAGCGCTGGGACCCCGAGAGGTATTACAA
>JBAVUZ010001001.1:0-2803 GCA_049697035.1 Candidatus Angelobacter sp.
GAATTCAAGGGGCCTGATGCTGAGCGTCGCATTGTGGAAGAGCTGCAGCAATTGCGTCCTCGGGAAGTTCTGTACCCTTCCGGCCTGCCATTATTCGACCAACCGCCGATGAACAGCGCTGAAACTCACGCCGAGCGCAAAGGGCAAGCAGCACAGACCGACTCATCCAGTACCGGAGCCGCATTGCAGCAGACTGGCGGTGCGATGCGCTTTACTGAAACTCCGCTGGAAGACTGGGTCTTCAGCCCCGACTATGCTGTGCCTCTGCTGGAGAACAAGCTGGGAGTGCTCTCACTGGAAGGCTTTGGCTTGCAGGGGCGGCCTGCGGCAGCCACGGCGGCGGGAGCTATTCTGCATTACGTCCGCTCCACGCAGCGTGGGACGCTGGAACACGTGGACCGCATTGGTTTTTATGATCGCCAGGAATATCTGGTGCTCGACGCGGTTACCGTCCGCAATCTTGAACTGGTGGAGCCGCTTTTTGCCAACACCAGCAGCGAGGTTACGCTCTTTCGCGCGCTCGATGCCACGCTAACCCCCATGGGCAAGCGCCTGCTGCGCTCATGGATGCTGCGGCCTTCGATCGACACTAACGAAATCAACCGCCGCCTGGATGCCGTGGAAGCCGGCGTAAAAGAGTTTGTAGCCCGGGAAGAGCTGCGCCGCGCGCTGGAAGGCGTGCTCGATATCGAGCGCCTGCTGAGCCGCGTGACGCTGGAAACAGCGAACCCGCGTGACGTGTTGGCGCTGTGTGCCAGCCTGAACAGAACTCCGCGAATCAAAATCGCGCTGGGGCGACTGGCCGCAACGCGGCTTAGCGAACTGAATGGGCTGCTAGACGAAATGTCCGATCTGCGCGAACGCATTGAGAAAACTGTGGTCGCCGAGCCTCCTCTCACTTTGGCGGATGGCGGCGTAATTCAGCCTGACGTCGATAAAGAGTTGGATGACCTGCGCAACCTCAGCCGCAACAGCAAGCAATACATCGCGCAGATTGAAGAGCGCGAGCGCAAGCGCACCGGCATCAACTCGCTCAAGGTCAAGTTTAATTCTGTTTTTGGCTATTACATTGAGATCAGCAAGGCCAACCTGCATCACACGCCGCAGGATTATGAGCGCAAGCAGACGCTGGTGAACGCTGAACGCTTCACCACGCCGGAGCTGAAAGAGTATGAAGCCAAAGTCCTGGACGCGCAGGAAAAGATCGTAGAGATCGAGCGGCGCTTGTTCACCGAACTGCGCACGGCGATTGCTGCCGAGGCGCGGCGCATCCGGCAGACGTCACTGGCGATGGCGGAAGTGGATGTGCTGGCGTCGCTGGCGTTCATCGCGCAGAACCGGGGATATTGCCGACCGCAATTTTCAGCTAGGCCGACAGGAACGCCCTCCGAAGATCAGGCAGAGAATCCCGCTACGGAATCAGACGAACTGGAGATCATTGCCGGACGCCATCCCGTGCTGGAACAACTGGAGCTTACCGGCAGCAATGATCGCTTTGTGCCCAACGATCTTTATCTGAATTCCAGCAGCCACAGCATTCTGCTGATCACCGGCCCAAACATGGGTGGCAAGTCAACCTACCTGCGGCAAACGGCGCTCACCGTACTGATGGCGCAGATGGGCGGCTTTGTTCCGGCGCGCTCGGCTCGGCTGCCGGTGGTGGACCGAATCTTTACCCGCATCGGGGCGAGCGACAATCTGGCCCGCGGCCGCTCCACGTTCATGGTGGAAATGACCGAGACGGCAGCGATCCTCAACACAGCCACGCCACGCTCACTGATTCTGCTGGACGAAATTGGCCGAGGCACCTCAACTTATGACGGACTGGCCATTGCCTGGGCTGTGGTCGAGTACATACACTCCACCAGCCGCGCCAAGACACTCTTTGCCACGCACTATCACGAGCTGACGGAGCTTGAGCGCCTTGAAGGCGTGAAGAACTTCCATGTTTCGGTGAAGGAAAATGCGGGCGGCATCGTTTTTCTACGCAAAGTAGAGCCCGGCGCCGCAGATCGCAGCTACGGTATTGAAGTGGGCAAACTGGCGGGACTGCCGCCAGAGGTTGTCATACGCGCGCGCGAGGTGCTGCATGAGCATGAAAACGCTGAGCACGAGACCACTGCGCATCTCTCTCCCGGCGCGCGGGAGCCTGAACCGCAGATGCAATTGACGATGTTCACGCCGCTGTCGCAAAAAATTGTGGACCGGCTGCGTGAAGCGGATCTGAACAATCTGACACCGCTTGAAGCGTTGAACCTGCTGCATGAACTGAAGAAGCAGCTGTAATTACCGTCTGCATCTGCCTATGCAGTCTACCCACTTACCTGAATCCACCAGCTGGTCAAGTTCTTGAGTAACCCTTATAAATTCCGCTTGATGTCCAGATGCTCGACCCGTGCAATAGCCATCGTTACTGACGGCTTTCGTCCTTCCATCTACTGAGACACTCACGCTAACGCGCGGAGTATCATAACACCAGAGAAAGGCCTTGTCCTCAAGTGCAAAAAAATTGATCCGATCAAGGTCTTCCGCTAACCTGACGACCTGGTCTGACGATATGTTGGCGGTTTGCCGCCCTTTCTTGCTAACAAACTGTATGCCGTTGTATTCCACCGCGCCGTATCCCGTAACGGTCACTGAATACTCCGGACACGTTCCATAACACTTCGTTCGCTTCATCACCACTCTCAGGGATTTGATGTTTTCAGAGTGAGATACTCCGTAGCCTTTTCCCGGCAGCCACATAACTCCAAGCACCATAATGGCACCTAGGCTGCTCGCGATTGCTTTCTTGAGGTAACAC